>JAADEE010000167.1 GCA_013153575.1 Chlorobiota bacterium | reverse complement strand
ATTATCTAAAATAAATTCACCGGGTAATACATTTGACAATAAAGAATGTTTTACTAAATTATATATGTAAAAAGTATTTAAGGCATATTTTGCATTTTCATTAGTTTTTTTTTGTGCAAAAGAAAAGCTTGTTAATGATAAATTTAAAACGATTATAATAAATATTGTTTTTTTCATTTTGTTTTTTTTGAATTATTTTCCAAAAATAATAAATAAAACTTTATAAAATAACACAAAGTAAAAAACCGACTTATAAAGCCGGTTTTTTCATTTACATTAAAATTAATATAACAACTATTAGGGTTTAGTTTAGATTTTCCCATATACTTCCGGTATAAACTTTTAATTTATTATCGGTTGTGTCAAAATAAATTGTTCCAGCTTGTGGACTTAATGGTGCCGTTGATTTTGCAGGAGCATTTAATACATCTTTAACTGTTACATTTCCAGTAAATGTTCCATTACCAATATCAAGGTTATCATCTGTTACATCAGGACTAATTGTGTTAGTATTTCCATCTCTTTGCCAATATTTTGCTCCGTTATTTGCTATAATAATTTCATCAATATCCCATTTTATTGCTAAGTTTGCTCTTAATGCTTCTCTTTCGGTATAAGATACTGCTTCAGAATAAACCATTATTTCGGCAAAATCTCCTTCCCAAAAACCAACATTTGTATAATCTCCGCAACCAAGTTTAAGGTTTGCAATACCATCTGACACATCAACAACCTCTTCATCTGCTGTAGCCTGAAGTACCCCATTTATGTATAATTCAAATGCTTTTCCGGGTGTCCACACATATTCTACAATTTGGTAATTATCTACTCCCATATTAATTACAGCTCCTGTATTACTTGACCATGTTAAATCTTCAAAAAGAAAGTTATCAACATTACCAAATGCAAATTCTCTATTGTCTCCTGTAGTTAAATATTTTGACAAAATTGCCATTCTTTTAGTATCTGTTGGCTTAACTACTGCAATCATTGTTAGTCCTCTGGAGTTATCATGTACTTCTACATCTCCTGCACTCATTACATCGTTCACACCATCAAACCTCACAACATTTTTTCCATTTTGCACATCTGTTTTAAGAATTGGTTCTTCACCTGATGATGCAGAAAATACAGTTCCTTTTGCTAAATCTGTCCAACTCGATAAGGTTGAACCGTCAGTTCCTGAAAGTTGACTTGCATCTAACCAACACTCTAAATTTGATATTTCTGTTACACTTTTACTTAATGTTAAATTCTTTTCTCGTACTATTTTTATAAGACCATTAATTTTTTGTAATTCAATATACCCTCCGGGAGCAATTACTCTTTTTTCAGTTATTCCATCAATTGAATTTCCATTAGGATCAACAAATAAAGATTTAGAACCTGTATTAAAAAGCATTCTTGAGCTACCTTCAAATGCTCCTGAAATATTTGTTGGTAATGTAACTGTTATATCTCCTCCATCTGTATCTACATTCATAAAATCATACACCCAAGTTTGAGAATCACCATCATAATCTGAAGATACTTCAATAACTGTAGGAACATATTTTCTACTATCTTGAATTTTAAGCCACTCAGTAGCATTATCAGATTTTATATAAAACCCACGCCCTACGCCAAATATTTGAGCAGGATTATCCCCATCAATATCTTGTCCGCTTACTGTTTGAATATTTAAAGTTCCATCTCCACTTGCTTTATATAATCTTAAAAACCAACCTTCATTTTCAGAAACTGCATCCGGAATTGTAATAGTTGTTGTACTTGATGCTGCTTGAATATAATAAATTTTATTAAGATCTGTAATTGTTGCACTTCCTGATGTTGCATCTAAATGAACAATTTGCGACAATGCCATATCTCCAAGGTTATATTTACCTGCCACACCCAACCACCTTGTCGTTCCTGCATCAATTGTTGAAAGTACATATTTATTATCATCTGTATATGCAGAGCCTAAAGTTTCGAACCTGTAAAAAGTTTCGGTTTCTTCAACATAACATAATTCATTATCGTTACCGGATTTGCTTTCTGTTTCAGCAACTGTAGAATATGTTTTCATTGCAGTTCCTATTGCTTCCCATGCTGTTCCATTATAAAAGTAAAAACCTTGAGATCCGTCTGTTTGGTATATTAACAAACTTGTTGCAGGGGAGCTTATTGCATTTTTTTGTGTTTCTGTCATTCTTGGTAATAAAAAGCCTTTATCTCCTGCATTACTTTTTACATCTAAAATTGCCGAGCTATTTGCGTCTGTGCCATCGTCATTTATTGCAATTCCTTGAGAAAATGCATTTGTATTTTGCAACAAAATAGTTACAATAATAATTACTGTTAATTTTAAAATTTTCATAACTTTTATTTTTAATGATTAGTTTTATTTTTGAATTAAGATTTTTTGGTGAAAGATATTTCCATCATTTAAACCAATTTGTATAAAATATATGCCTTCTGAAAAGTTTGACAAGTCAATTTCATTAGGACCTTTTGCATTTCCGTTGTAATATTTTATAGTTCCGTTTACTGAGTATATTTTAACGAAGTTAAATTCTGCACCATTAGTGTTTATAATTTTAACATAATCGGAAGCAGGATTAGGATACAAACTAATACCTAAATCTATTTCATTAACTTCACTTGCAAGTTCTTTAAATGCTAAATAAAATCTATTGTCAATTTTACTGCCTTCGTGTGAAAAAGAATATGAACTTACATAGTTAAGATTTGTTGCTACATTTTCATAATTATCAACTAAATAAATGTCGTAATTATCAAAAGCAGATTGGTCTAGCGAAATTTTATATTCTCCTTCAACAGCATCAACTCCAATAGGTATTATTGTATTTGTTTGTATTTCAGGAATTGAATTTATTGCAATTTGTTTTCCTCCTTCGCCTATGCAATATATTTGAGGAACTAAGTTATTAGGAAATAGTTTACGTGCATCATATTCTGCATCAAATGCATAGCTTGAGTTATCAACAAGTCTTATAATAGTTTCATCGTAATAGTCATTATATATTCTAAGTTTTATAAACTCTTGATCGTCTGATTTATAAAACGACTGTGCATTATGTACTCTATAATCTTTACTAAAATTTAAAACTGCATTATCGGTATTAGTTTTTATAAAGAATGCTTGTCCTAAAGGAATTTTACCTGTCCCGTCATTTGTTCCTACTCCATAAGTTCCTCCTGTTGATGGCACATAATACCTGTAATTGCTTTGAGCTCCTGTTCCATCATCATCAAAAAAATATATTGCATTTTCAACTCCTGTAGGAACTGCTCCATCTGCAACAGCAGCATCCCAATCAAGAACCGATGTGTAAGGATTACCAATAAGGTTCCAACCTTGATTATCCTCTAAGCCTCCTGAATTTTTACGTAATGTATAAGAATAATCACTTACATTCATTTTGCCTTTATACATAATTGTATCTTCATAATAGTAATAAGCATATCCTTGTACATTATAAAGGTTTGCTTCTTGAAAAGATTTCCAAGGATCATAGTCGCCTAAACCACCCCACTCCATAGATGCATCCCACCAAAGAAAATTATTTGTATTAAACAATGAAATTGGTGCTGCATCAATAGGTGATGAAAGGTAATACCATCTATTTCCTGAAATATATCTTCCAACTGTTGCATCAACATCTGTGGTATATGATATTACAGAGCCATCTCCATTAGGACTTGATGCAATTTTAATTCCTTCCACTCCTGCATTATTAACAAGTTCGCCTTCAATAGTTATAGCCTTACCTTCTGCAACATACATGTTATTTCCGGTATTATTTATTGTTAAAGATTTACATGTTGTAGGGCTTGCCAATGTGCCTGTAACCTGCATATTTCCTGTACCATTCAAAATTAATGCTCCGTAATTATAATTTTTAATTTCTTGGTTAGTTCCATCATAGGTAACTGTACTTGTTTCTGCAAAGTTTGTATTTGTTGCTGAAAAAGTTCCGTTTGAAATATCAAAGTTAGAACCTGCATTAATATTTAAATCTCCTGTAACTTCAAATGTGTTTCCTTTCATTGTTATTTTCCCGGAAGTTCCATTTCCTAATTCTACATTTCCGGGAACCTTAAAGTATGTGTTTTCTGAAATAATAAGGTTTGCATCATCAGAAATTAACACCTCGTTTTGTGCAAACAAAATAGTTGTAATTAATGACAAAAACAATGTCAGTAAATTACGTGCTATTTTTTTTGAT
>JAADEE010000001.1 GCA_013153575.1 Chlorobiota bacterium | reverse complement strand
CAATTATTGCTTCAATGGAGTTTAATGGAATTGAAAATGCAGATATTTTAACGTATTTATCTCAATCAGATGTTCAATATAATTCAAATAATTGGCAAATGTTAATTGGGACACAGAAATGGATTGCTCTTTATAGCCAAGGAATTCAAGCTTGGGCTGAATGGAGGCGTTTAAAATATCCAAGTCTTATTCCGGGAGTAAATGCTGTTACTCCCACAATTCCAAGAAGACGAGCTTATCCTTCGGTTGAATATTCTTCTAATTTTGAAAATGTTTCAAATGCAGTTGAAAACATTGGAGGCGAAGATTCATTTTTAGGAAAAGTTTGGTGGGATCAATAACTTAATTAATCAATTGTAGCTTTTAAATCTTTTGCTCTAAGTTTTTTCATCATAGGTTTAAGAAATTCATAAGAGCCTTTTTTTACATCGGCTTTGCCTTTATTGTGTACAATGTATGTGCATTGAACTGCTTGTTCAATTTCGTGGTTGCAAACATCAATAAGGGCGTCAATAACATAGTCAAAAGTATGATAATCATCATTATGCAAAATTAAATGTTTGTTTAATGAATTGTCAGTAGTTATTGTATCTTCTTGGTTTAAATGTTTTTCTTTTGCCATAATTTAATAATTAGGTTAGAAAATTATTTATTCTTTAAAATTTCAATTGCTTCTTGTGCACTAATTCTTACCCCATTTTTAAAAGCAATTACAAAACCGTCAAATCCCATATTTTTAATATCTTTTTTTACACTTGCAGCTTTTTTATATGTGCTGTATTTTCCAACAGTGTATAGGTATAATGAGCCATCAACTTTATTAATGTCGATATTGTATTTTTGTGTTATAGGCGCATATTGTGCCATTTCTGTTTCATTAAGTTTATGAGAATATGCACTTATTTGAACTGTAAAATAAATGTTGTCTTTTGTGTTATTTTCACTTCTTACAACAGAATTATTGTTAGATAAGTTTTTTGCTTGGTCTAATGATATTTTTGTTCCATTGTTATGTGCAATTATAAATAACCCTTCGTATCCATTTGCGGTTAATTTATTTTTTTTGTTTTTAGCTTCATTATAAGTTTTATATGCTCCTGACATATATTTGTATGTTGTTCCATTTTTAGAGTAATAAATTGGATTTGCTCCTTTAAAATCATTTGCAGATTTTTTTGTTGAGAAATTTCCTAATTGAACAGAATAACTTACTCCTTTTATTGTGTTTATATTTTTTATAGTTGTATTTGTATTTGAAATATCTACATTATCTGCAATATTTGAATTGTCTTCAATGTTTGAGTTGTCGTTTGTTTTTCCTGTACTTGTTTTGTTTTCTGAATATTCATTAGTTGCACCTTTTAATTTTGCAAGTTCTTGTTTTTCAATTTTTTCAAATCTGCTGTCTCTTATAATTTTTGACATTCCGTAAGTTGCAGTTTTTCGTACACCATCTTCATAAGCAACAATAAATGGGTCTTTTAAACCTTCTGAAATAACTTGGTTTAAAACATATTCTGCTGCTTTGTAACTTCTGTATTCTCCTAACATAAATCTTTTGTAAGGATTGTTTTTGTAGGTGTCGTAACTAATAGGTGAATATTTGCCATATTGTTTAAGTGGTAATAAATTTTTAAATAAACCTAGTTGAACTTTAAAAATTATTCCTTTTTTGTGAATTAATGGTCTTGGTTTTGGATTTTCAACAGAATATACATAAGATCCATTGTAATTATATGTTAGTTTCTTTTTAGAATTATCATTTGTTTTGCCCGGTTTTATTGTAATTGGTTTATTTTCTTCAACAAGTTCGTCTAAAGGTGTTGTTTCTTGTTCAAAATATATACTAAAAGCATTTTCTTGCTCTTGGATTGCAGAAAGTTCTGTTTGTACAGCATCCATTAATTGGATATACTTATTGGATTTGTGCCCTGAATAGAAATTAGCTTTATTGTATATTTTTTTTGCATATGAATGTAAGGATAAAGCATTTGCTTCGTGTTTTCTTCCTTCTTTAAAATCTTTAGAATTTCTTGCTTCCGGAAGGTATTTGTCATAAACTTCGTATTTTGTTTTATCTGCTTCATAAAACATATTTGCAGCTTTTATCATTTTATCGAAAAGGACATCTTCAAGTCCTGCTGCCATTTTATTTTTTAAGTTTCTATCATAATCACTATCTGCATTTGCTGCTTGTTTCCTAATGTCTGCAATTTTTGCATAGTCATCATCTGTTTCTTTCATAAGTGTTTCTGCATAGGCTCTTTTGTCGTGAGCATCTTCAAGAAGACTTTTGTCGGCAGCTGTCATATTTAATTTAGAAACTATAAATTCTTCTTTTGATTTATAAAGGTTTAAGTTTTTTTTAGGTTCGTATTTAATAACTTCATCTGTGTTATTATTTGTGTAGTTGTTTTCATTGTTTGAGTTGTTATTTGAAACAACTTCGTCTTTTGTTTTGTTGTATTGTACTTCAGGATCGTTCATGAAAATGCCAAATGCAGTTTCTTGCATGTGTATTGCTTCAAGGTGTTTGCTAAAGGCTTCTTCAAGTTTTGAAACTTTTTCTTTACCGGAAAATGATTTTGCTTGATTTTTAAGTTCAATTCCTTCAAGATATTTTTCACGAGCATTAATTCCTAATTCTTCAGCTTTTAAATGTTTTTTGCTATTATCATTATTCATGTTTTTTAATCTGTCAGAATAAATGTGGAATTTTTTATCACTTGCAATAAAAAAATATTTATAGGCTTTTAAGGATTTTTTAACACCTTTTTTTGTGTATCTTTTAGCTTTTGAACTGCTTTTTCCTGAACTTTTTGCAATTTTTTCATAACCATCAGCTTTTTTGTAAAGTTTTTCGGCTTTAACAAATTCGGTTTTCCCTTTTAGGTATTGTTCATCTGCAAAGGCAAGTTCGTTTTGCTGTGTTTCATTAAAAAGTGTGGTGTAGTAGTCTTTATTTTTTAGGTTACCAAAATCAAAATCATTAATTATTTTAGGTAAAGTCCAAGCAGTAGCAATAACTAAAATAATTAAACTTATTGGTAAAATATTTTTATATTTAGGTGTGTTATAATTCATTGTTTTAATTTTTAATAATACTTAATCTGCAAATGTACAAAAAATGCTATATATACAAGTGGTTAATTAGAAAAGTTATTAACTGATTTTTGTTAAAATGGTTTTGTTTTTATTCATCTAATAAACTTATTTTTCCTTCTTTTACATTAAATAATTTAAAATCATCTTTTTCTTTATCAATTAGTTTTTTTACTCTTTCAGGATTTGTGTCGGTTATAAATATTTGCCCAAAATTATCATTCGATGTTATTTTAATAATTTCTTCAACACGATCAGCATCAAATTTGTCAAAAATGTCATCAAGTAAAAGAAGAGGTTTTATTTTGTTTATTTCTTTAACAAAATCGTATTGAGCAAATTTTAATGCAATTAAAAAAGTTTTTTGTTGTCCTTGCGAACCTGTTTTTCGTAAAGAGTATTCATTTATTTTAAAAGATAAATCGTCTCTGTGAATACCTTTTGTTGTATAACCTAATATTTTGTCTTTTTCTAATGAAGAATTAAGTAAATCGTGTAAATTGTTATTAATTAAGTGAGATTGGTAATCTAAACTTATTTCTTCATTTCCTTTTGATATTTTTTTATAATATTCTGAAAATATTTTGTGAAGGTCGGAAATGAAATCATTTCTTTTCTTGAAAATGAAAGTTCCGTATTCAACAAGTTGTTCGTTGTAAATTTCAATTGTGAATTTATCAAATTTTCCTGTTTGTAAATTGTTTTTTAATAGTTTGTTACGTTGCTGAATTACTTTATTGTATTTTATTAGGTTATGAAGATATTCTTTGTCGTATTGTGAAATTACAGAATCGATATACTTTCGTCTTTCTTCACCTGAACCTGTAATTAGAACACTGTCATCTGGCGAAATCATTACAATTGGAATTAAGCCTATATGTTCTGAAAATTTTTTGTAAGTCTTATCATTTCGTTTAAAAATCTTTTTTTTATTATTAAAAGCACAATAAATGTGTTCTGTTTTGTTGTTTTTTTCATAAAAGCCTTCAATTAAAAAAAAGTTATTTTCAGAATTAATATTCATAACATCAGAAGTGTTAAAATAACTTTTTGTAAAAGAAAGATAAAAAATCGCATCTAAAATATTGGTTTTTCCTGCACCATTATTTCCTGTAAAACAATTTAATTTTTTTGAGAAAAT
>JAADEE010000143.1 GCA_013153575.1 Chlorobiota bacterium | reverse complement strand
CAGGAATTGGAAATATATTTAAATTTTTTAGGGTAGATGTAGTAAAACGTGTAACCTACTTAGACAACCCTAATGTATCAGAATACGGAATTAGAGCAAGATTTAAATTTGACTTTTAAAACAGAAACCAATGAGATTATTACAAGAAAAACTTTCAAAATTTAATTTACCTCAAATCTTCAAAGAACCAGGAATGTACCCATTTTATCATTCCCTAGAATCTGGGCAAGATACTGAAGTGTATATTAAAGGTGAAAAAATATTAATGTTTGGATCAAACAGCTATTTAGGTTTAACAAACCACCCAAAACTTAAAGAAGCATCAATCGAAGCTCTAAAAAAATATGGTACAGGTGCTTCAGGATCAAGGTTAATGAACGGAAACCTAGACCTACATGATGAATTAGAATATGAGCTTGCATCTTTTGTTGGAAAACCAGCTGCAACTGTTTTTAGTACAGGATTTCAAGCAAATGTTGGAACAATTCCAAGCTTAGTAGGAAGAAATGACTATATTATAATTGATGAAAAATCACACGCTTCTATTATTGAAGGTTGTAGACTTGCTTTTGCTAGAACCTTAAAATACAAGCACAACAATATGGAATCATTGGAGCAAAACCTAAAAAAAGCAGGAACAAATAACACAAAATTAATTGTTACTGATGGTGTTTTTAGTATGGAAGGTGATGTTGCTCCTCTTGATGAAATTGTAAAACTTGCAGAAAAATACGATGCATCAATAATGCTGGATGATGCACATGGGCTTGGAGTTATGGGAAAAACAGGGGCAGGAACTGCCGACTATTTTAACCTAACAGACCAAACTGATGTTATAATGGGAACTTTTAGTAAATCATTAGCATCATTAGGAGGATTTGTTGCAAGTGATGAAATAACAATAAATTTTATCAAACACCATGCTCGTTCATTAATTTTCAGTGCAGGTATTCCACCGGCTTCTGCTGCAACGGTATTAGCTGCTCTTAAAATTATTAAACAAGAGCCTGAAAGAGTTAAAAAAGTTTGGGATAATACAGACTATGCAAAAAAACTATTAACTGATGCAGGTTTTGATATAGGAAAAAGTACAACACCCATAATCCCTATTCTAACAGAAGAAGATATATTTACATATAGATATGCATCAACATTAATAAAAAATGGTCTATACGTTAACCCTGTCGTTCATCCTGCTGTAGAAAAAGGAAAATCAATATTAAGATTCTCATTAATGGCAACACACTCTTTTGAACAAATAGAAAAAGCTGTTGAAATTTTAGTTAAAAGCAAAAAAGCATTAGAACAATAAAACCTAAAACTTGTAAAAATGAGCAATATCGAAATAAAAGAAGTAAAATCTAAATCAGACCTAAACAAATTTATTTCATTTGTAGATAAACTTTACAAAGGAAACAAATACAAAGTTCCTCAACTTCACAGTTTTGAAAAATCTACACTTAATAAAGATAAAAATCCGGCTTTTGATTTTTGCGAAGCTAAATATTGGCTTGCATATAAAGATGGTAAAATTGTAGGTAGAATTGCAGGAATAATAAACCACAAATCCAATGAAACTTGGAAAGAAAAAAACATTAGGTTCGGTTGGATTGATTTTATTGATGATATTGAAGTTTCAAAAGCACTACTAAAAGCTGTTGAAGATTGGGGAAAAGAAAACAATTTAGAGGCTGTACACGGACCATTAGGTTTTACAGATATGGATTTAGAAGGTATGCTTGTTGAAGATTTTGATGAACTCAGCACACAAGCTGCAATTTATAATTATCCATACTACCCAAAACATATGGAAAAATTAGGATACGTAAAAGATACAGATTGGTTTCATTACAAAATTAATGTACCAAAACAAATTCCTGATAAAGTTAAAAGAGTAACAGACTTAGTTCTTAAAAAATACAACCTTAGAATACTTGATGCTAAAAAACCAAAAGATATTTTACCATATGCAAAAAAAATGTTTAATACATTAAACGAAGCATACGGGCACCTTTACGGATATGTTGCATTAACAGACAAACAAATTGAAAAATACACAAAAGATTATTTTTCAATGATAGATACAAGATATGTTTGCTTTGTTCTTGATAAAGATGATGATGTTGTTGCATTTGGAGTTTCTGTTTTATCATTATCAAAAGCACTTCAAAAAGCAAAAGGAAAATTATTCCCATTTGGTTTCATACACATATTAAAAGCATTAAAGAAAAACGATACTGTTGATTTACTTTTACAAGCAGTAAAACCTAGTTACAAGAAAAAAGGTGTTGCAGCTGTATTTTACAGTAAACTGATACAAGCATATATTGATACAGGTGTAAAAACTGCAATTACCGGACATATATTAGAAGATAACAAAAGCTCATTCCAAATGTTTGAAGCATACGACTCTAAACAATTCTTAAGAAGACGAGTTTATATAAAAAATATCTAAAAAACAGTGAAAAGAATATTAATAACAGGAGCAAGTGGTTTTATTGGGAGTTTTTTTGTTGAAAAAGCTCTTGAACAAGGCTATGAAGTATATGCTGCTGTTAGAGAAACTAGTGATTTAAGCTATCTGCAAGATTCTCGTATTATATTCTTTAAAGCAAATCTTTCAGAAAAAGAAAGTATAAAAGAACATATTGAAAAAATTGGAAGGTTTGATTACATTATTCATAATGCAGGTTTAACAAAAACATGCAAAAAAGAAATGTTTGATTTTGTAAATTATCAAATTACAAAAAACATTATAGAAGCTCTTTATGAAACAAATAAAATACCCGATAAATTTATTTTAATGAGTAGCTTAGCAGCTTATGGTCCGGGAAATCCAAAAACATTAGAGCCTATAAAAATTTCTGATGAGCAAAAACCAGTATCTCTTTATGGGAAAAGTAAATTAAAAGTAGAAAAATACTTAAAATCATTAAATAATTTTCCTTATTTAATTTTTAGACCAACCGGTGTTTATGGTCCAAGAGAAAAAGATTATTACATAATGTACAAAACCATTAAAAATGGACTTGAAACATATATAGGAACAAAAGAACAACACATTACTTTTATTTACGTTAAAGATTTAGTAAATATAATTTTTGAAGCAATAAAATCAAATACAATAAATAAATCTTACTTTGTAACAGACTTAAAAAGCTATACTGCAAAAGAATTTAATGAAATAATAAAAAAAGAACTTAACAAAAAAACAATTTCAATTGTAATTCCATCAATTATTGTAAAAACTATAGCATATATCGGAGAAAAAACATCATGTTTTTTTAAAAATAGCATCCCAACCTTAAACACCGAGAAATTTAAAGAAATTTCAGAAAAAAACTGGCTTTGCGATAGTAGCAACTTGGTGCAAGACTTTAATTTCGCTCCAGAATACGACCTAAAAAAAGGAGTAAAAGAAGCTATTAGTTGGTACAAAAAAAAGAAACTTCTTTAAACCTAAAAACCTTATTTATTAACCAAAATTCTTTTAAATCATGAAAAGAAATATGAAAACATATACATTTATAATTATATCATTTTTTTTAATTAGCAATTCATTTGCACAAAATGAAAATTACCCAATTCCACCAAAAACCAATAAACTGCTTTTTTATATTCAAAGAAATTTAAATGCAAACACCATTATATACGATGCAGTTTTTGATAAAGATGGCAACCTAAATAAAGAAAAACCTATTGAAGTATATTGGATTAGATATGCAGAGCAAGGTCAAAAAATGAAACTAAGACGATTAGATAGAATGTTTGCTTTTGGTGTTAGTTGGAAACAAGTTAATGATGATGACGGATTATACAAAGTTAAAATTGTTGCTGATGAATCAAGAGATTTATGGTTAAAACAAGTTGCCCCTTTTAAAGCAATTATTTTAACTAAAATTAATGGTGAATTTTCAATTCTTGACAAAATATATGTGTTAGCAGATATGTCAGGAATGTGGCCAACTGTTGAATACCTTGAAGTATTTGGCAGAAATGCTAAAACAAAAAAGAAAACATACCAAAAAATACCAATAGATTAATAAAAATAATTGTTTAAGCCAGAAACTAAACCTTAATTATTTATAAAATGAACGAATTTAAACGGTTTACAAAAAAAAAATATAATCATAAATTTAAGCATTGTATTAATCTATCTGTTATGGAATAAGATTATTGGAGAAGTTAAACCGGAACATTATTATTTATCTGTAATATGGCTAATTGCATTTTATTCTCATGAAAAATCAAGACGTTTTATATTAGG
>JAADEE010000068.1 GCA_013153575.1 Chlorobiota bacterium | reverse complement strand
TATATGGCTCGTAGCGGATTTTTACGCACTTACCTTTCCCAACTGCACAAAGGTAGCAAAATTCAAAGAATTTTGCATAATTTAATTTTTTTCGATTTGCAAAATTCTTTGAATTTTGCGGGCAAACACACAACTGCCTTTGAATTAAGCATTTAACCGCTATGAGCTATATATTGTGTTGTGCTTCGTGTTTTATATTTCATCATATTCATAATCATAAGCTTTTAAATTTTTATTAATTACATATTCTTGTGGTGGACGACCAAAATTATGAAACCGGTTTCTCTCCGCAATCAAGTGTAAATTCTTTCTTGCTCTTGATGCTATAACATAAAGCATCTTTTGTGCATTTTCATATCCGTTTGTATCTGAAAAATGAGGAATATAATCTTCTAACAAAGCAAAAGCTATCATTGTATCAAATTCAGCTCCTTTTACTCCATGTATAGTAGAAACTGTAATACCTTTTCTTTGCTTAAAAACCTTTTTGAAGGATTCCGTTTTATCAATAAAATCTATTCCTTCTTTTTTTAATCGCTCAATACGTTTTTCTGAACTTTCAAAAAAAGTATAAAAATGTTCTTTAAGCATATGATAATCATCAATATTGAAATTAAGTTTATTTGCAATTTCATGAAACATATAATCTAAATATTCAAGGCCTTTTTCTTTGTCACAAAAAAGAGAGTTGCATATTTTTAAAAATTGTTTTGAATTTATATTGTTTATATTTACACCAGTATTACTTAATTCTTTTAAAATATCATTTGCCCATCTTAAACGCAGAACATATAGGTTGGGCGAAGGTTCAGTCAAAATTATTCGAGATAATTTGAACCAAAAGTTTTCAATATCTCTGGAAAAAGGTGCCATTCCAGGACCATCAAAACTTAAATCAGGTAATTTAACCATCAGTTTTCTTGTTACACTAGCAATATGAACCCATTGTGGTGCCACAATGCAGATTTCATTAGGTAAAATTCCATAATCATCTATATTTAGCATAATTAACCTAGCGATTTCATCTATCAAATTATCTTTTATTACAGAGTTGTTTAATGAAATTATGCTAGTATGTTCTTTGTGTTTTCCTTCTGCTGAAATATTATTATCATAAGTTTTGAAATAATCAAAGTATTCAATAATTTTTTGTGAAGATCGATAATTCTTTGATAATTCCATTTGTTCAATTTCAATTCCACTTACTTCTTCTAATTCTTCTTTTTCAATTGGATATGCTCCCAGCGTTTGATATATTGATTGATTAGGGTCGCCAACAATAAATAATTTTGAGTTGTTTTTACTAGCTTTAAGTATAGTGCCAATTATATGGTATTGAATTTCTTTTGTGTCTTGATATTCATCAATAAGAATATATGGAAAAATCTTTGAAAGAGTTGAACTTATTATTTGCTTTTCTTTTAAAAGCTTAAATGAATAGAAAAGTATTTGTTCAAAATCAATTTGATTGTTTTCTTTTAACACTTGAAAGTAACGGGTTAATATTTTTTTTACATTTTCTCTTTTGCTATGATTTGAAGTCGTTATGCTAAAAACATCAGGTTTGGCAAAAAAATTACAATCCCAATATGTAATCCTGTTTCCCTTTTGTAAATTATGTTCTTCATTAAAATCGTTACAAATTGAAGTTATAATTCTTTCTGTTTCAAAACTATCAATAACTCTAAATCCATATTTTAGTTCTGGTAAATATAGCGAATAAGGTCTTAATATCCATTCTAAACAAAAAGCATGTATAGTTCCAATCCATAATTGACTTGTATCCACTCCTAAAAGTTCAATTCTTTCTTTAATTTCATCAGCAGCTCGATTAGTATAAGTTATTGCTACAATATATTGTTTGGTGTTTTCAAGTTTTGACAATTCATAAGCTATTTTGTATGTGAGTGTTCTAGTTTTTCCACTGCCAGGACATGCAATTAGCAATACATTGTTATTGTTAAGAATTGCGGCACTCTGTTCTTGATTTATATCTTTTTCACTCCAAACAAACATTAATCCATTTTTTCTAATAATTTAATAATTTGGTCTTCTTCCAAGAATGATTTAAGCTCTTTAATAAAAGTTAACTTATTGATTTCGCCTTTGTTGAAGTGCGAAATAATATCTTCAATATCCGAAATTTTTATATCATAGTCTTTAAGAGTGTTTAGTTTTCGGGCTCTATATTTAATCATGTTTGCAATAGTTTCTTTTTCAAATTTAGATTTTGAAAAGATTAATGCATCCAATATATAATCAGGAATATATGTCTGAAATGTAATGTGATTTCCCAACATTATAGCAAACCAACCTTTGCCAAATTTATCCGCTAATCTTAAAATTTCCTTTCCTGATATTTTAATGTCATCATTTTCTAAAAAATCTTTAATTCTATCAATATCTGCTTGTCTCTTATACTCGTTTTTTATTAATTCTATGACTTCAAAAGAATTATCTGCTAAAAGAAAATCTACTTCAAAAGTATATTCAGCATAAAAAGCTTTTATCCATTCATTATCATTTGTAAATTCATCAAGAATTTCTTTTCTTTTTTCACCTTTTTTTTCTGCTTCCGATTCATTTCCATCAATAGATTTATCTAAATCAGTAACGATTGCACATTTTCTTCTAATTCTTTCGTTATGAAATATTTGAGCTACATTTTTAAATCCAGTGCTACGGATATTAATTAAGCTTATTCCTAGTTCATCTAAACTTATTCCATAAACTTTTTTTATAATGATTGGAATTAAAATTTCTTCTGCATCGCCTTCAACTAATATTACACCTTTTGCAAAAAGTAAATTGCTTCTAACAGCATCTAAATATCTTTCAAGTTTAATTATCTTTTTTTCATCCAAATTATAAGCAGGTTGATATACTTCTGCATAGTTTTGCTTTTTAGCTAAAATATTCATTTGTGAGATTTTACTTACTTCTGATATATGTGTTGAATGTGTAGAATAGATAATTTGAGTTTCTTCAAAATTTAAATTATTAAATAAAGTTTTCTGAATATGGGTGTGAATATGAGCTTCCGGTTCTTCAATCAGCAGAAAGTTTGCAAATACATCATTATTTCTTCTGTATTTATATTCAAGTAGTTTTAGTGTTAGGTAAATCAAGTTTGCACCACCTAAACTTAATTCGTGTATTCCACCTTCGTAATCTTCTTGTGGTTCTCCAATAAAAAGCCTTAACGATTGAAGTAGTTTTTCTGCTTCACTTGATAAGTTTGATTTTATGGAAAGAGAAGATGGGGCATAAGTTTCGCCAACTGCTTCTTTAATGGTTGTTTTTATATCAGCACGAATCTGTTTTACATCATCTAATTGTTCAATTGCTTGATTTAATTCTTCAACTTGTTTAGATATTGGGGTAAAATCATCTTCGTTGATTTGGTCACTTTGGGTTTTTAATAAGTTTAATAGTGGATTAGTTCTGTTATTACGAAAATCGGCTAAAACATCTCGTAATGCTTGTATGAATGTAAAAGAAATTTCTTTTGAAACAGAAAGTTGATTTGGTATCTTAATACCAAATTTCGATTCATCTATATCAAAATTGAAAATTACATTTTCAAAGTCGCCTACTAATTCTTTGTAAATATTATCATCATTAAAATCAACAGAACTTTTTCCAGTAAAGAAAGTTTCGTAATCGTCTATGGTCAATTCAGACAATATTTGTTCTAAACCAGTTGTGTCGTTTTCTTCTAGTTCAGATAGTCTTTTTCTAAATTCTGCTTTTGGTCTAAAAAATAGATTGTAAGTAGCTTTATCAACTGTTTCACCTTCTATATTTCCAGTTCCGTGAACAAATAATGCTTGAATTGCTTCATCACTTGATAATTCTGAAAATTCAACACTAATAATTATCCAATGTCCTTTCCAATTACCTAATGCTCTGTTAAAATCATTTTCTTCAAGTTTATAAGCATATCTGTATAAATTATCATCAAGAATTAATCGAATTGCTCGAAATAGATTTGTTTTCCCAGAACCATTTTCTCCAATTATAGTATTTATACCTTTATTAAACACAAAACTTGCATTTAAAAAATTTCGATAGTTTCTTATTGATACTTTTGATATATACATATTATTTTTTTCTGTTAGGTGTCATTTTTGCATGAAGCACAACGGTAACTTGTATGGGCAGTAGCGTGATAAAACGCACCTGCCTTTCAGTTAATCACCCAAAGATAGTAAAATTCTTTTGAATTTTGCTATCTTGTATTTTTTCAGGAAAATTCAAAAGAATTTTA
>JAADEE010000313.1 GCA_013153575.1 Chlorobiota bacterium | reverse complement strand
GTTGCGGAATTCTTCATGTAATTTTTCGTGTTTTTCTTTTTCAGGATAATCGTATTTATAGAGCAGTTTTTCTTCCGAGTTTAGATGGTAATTGGCATAATCAATCATTTCTTGGAGTATTTCATGTAAAATTTCTTGAGCATTTCCGTCTTTGAAAGATTTAAACAGTTTATTTATTATTTCAATTAATTTTTTGTGTTGTTTATCCATTTCGGCATTTCCGACGGAGTAAGTTTCGTTCCAATTTATCAGGTTCTCTGTCATTGTTCTTTATTTTTTAATGTAATCTAAATAACCTCTGTCCGTACCCATAATATGCTTAATCAGCCAGTCTCTGAGATAAGTCATTAAATCATATGTGGTAGTCATGTTACCGTCTTTAACTTCTTGATGGTAACGTTTTAATTCTTCCACAAACTCTTTATGTTTTGTTTTGTGAGCGGTTGTTTCCGGATAATCGGAGTTACTGAATATTTCTTCTTCCGCCGTAAAATGAAAGACTGTATAATTTACAAGATCTTCGATAATGTCTCCTATTTTTTCATGTGCTTGGGCTGTTGCAAAAGCGTTATAAAAATCGTTGATGATATCAACCAGTTTCATGTGTTGCCTGTCTATTTCTTTAATCCCGAGCTCATAAGTGGAGTTCCATTTGATAAGGATTTTCTTTTCTTCCATTTTATTTAATTTTCTTCGTTTATTTGGATATTGTTTTCTTTAAAAAACTCTTTGTATTTTTGATCTTCACCCATAATATGTTCTATCAGCCATTGCCTTAAGAAGTTCATAATGTCGTAAGATACGGTAACTTTTCCGCTTTCGAGCCCGTTTTTTAATTCAAGAGCTTTTTCTACAAATGAGCGATGAATGGCTTTGTGTTCTTCTGCAAAGGGAAAATTATATTTGTCAAAATATTTTTCTTCGGATTTAAAGTGGGAATCTGTATAACCGACCATTTTAGAAACTATTGCCGGGGCTTTCTCTAAAGCTTCTCCGGACAGAAATGCCGCATATAATTCATTAATCATTTCTACAAGCTGCTTATGCTGGTCATCGAATATTTTATATCCTACGGAATAATGTTCATCCCAATTAATTAATTTTTTTTCCATTTTTCTCGTGTTTTATTTTAGTAATTAATTTGATATTTCTTTCAGTTCAAACGGAATATTAAAAAGTTCGCTTATATCTTCCGCACTTTCTTTGTTATCTTCATCATCTTTATCAAAAAACCAAGTTATTTTGATTTTCTTACCTTCTTTATTCAGATTCATAAATCGTGTCATCATGTTTAAAATATATTTATATGTAACACTGTTGAATACATTAAGATAAAATTCGCAGTTCAGTTCACATTCCAATTTTGGTAATTCCGCATCAATCCATTTTATAATCGGTTCGTAAAAAATATCAGCATCATTTGAAAATGAGAATCCTTTTATTTCAAAAATACAATTTTCAACAGACAGATTTACGTACGGAGTTGATTTTGTGGCTTCAATTTTTAACATTTGTTATTTTATTATTGTATAAATAATTTGGGCTGCAAAATTATATTAACTTTAAATGTGTTTACTATAAAATGAGGTTAACAAAAGGTTAACATTGTTTGTTGTTTTTAGCCAATTCTTTTTTTTCCAAAAATTTAACAGGTATATCAAACAGTTCTTCTATATCTTCTCCTACCGCCAAACTGTCTTCGTCTTCTTCGTCATAGCACCATGTTACGCTTATTTTTTTACCTTTTCTTATCAGTTCTGATATTTTGGTCATAATAATAAGTATATTTTTGTATGTAACACTGTTTGATACATTAAAATTAAATTTACAATCCAATTCGCAATTCAGTTTTTCGAGTTCCGCATCAATCCATGACAGAATTTTTTGGTAAACTTCATTTATATTCTCGGAAAACGAGTTTCCGCTTATTTCGAATTTACAGTCTTCCGTTGAGAGAAAAACATATGGTGTTCCTGAGGTTTCTTTTATAATCATCTTGATACTTTTAAATTACAAAGTTAATTAAGAAAAATTAAAACAATAACTAAATTTAAAGAGATTTGTTAGTTTCTATGCAAAAATATTAAAAAAAATAATAAATTTGTTTTTGATAAAGATATGATTTTTGCGAAAATAAAAAAATAAAAAAAAGATTTGAATCTGATTAATCGTTTAAAGTTATTATTAATAAATGGTTTAAGTCTTTCTTATTTTAAATTTCCAAGTTAAAACAGTTTAAAAAATCAGGTGTTTTTCGATACTGATAATTGAAAGTAATAATAAAAAAAAAATTTGAAAAATTAAGATAATGTTTAAAACAGCGTTTACATTTTTATTTTTTATAATAATAATATCCGGTAATGCTCAAACTCAGAAGTTTAATTTATCGCGTCAGGATTCTGCCGACTTGAGTTTATTGGAGCAAAAAGCCGCGGAGTACAGAGCCGGTAATTATTTGAAACAAGAAAGTGATTGCTATAACAAAATTGCCGATTTATGGTGGGAGCATAATTATTTTGAGAAGGCCGTAGAATATTATAAAAAATCTTTGGAAATAAATAATAAATTGGCAAATGAAAACGCCATTGCAATGATAAACAGTAATCTGGCATTAATTTATGCTGATATGGGAAAATATGAAGAAGCTCTGAAATATTTTCAAAAAACATTAACCATAAGGACTATAAGAAAAGAAAAAATAGGAATTATTGCCGCAAGAATTAATATGTCTGTTGTTCTTAACAATTTAAAAAGATATGATGAATCAATAGAGCATTTAAAGAAAGCATTGGATTTGGCAAGAGAAATGAACGATCCGGTTCAGATGCGTTCTTGTTACGGAATGTTGTCTGAAACATACGAAAAAGCGGGTGACACAAAAAACTCGATGTATTATTTCGGTTTGTACAGAGATTTTAACGAACTCGTAGAGGGAAAAAAAGTTAAAAAAGCTTATGATTATGCAAGAGAACAAGAGTTGAAGAGGAAATTAGCCGAAAAAGAAAATCAGATTAAGGAGTTGGAGTTGATAAAAACAAATTATGAATTATTAACCAAAGAAAAAGCTCTTAAAAAAACACAAAAAGAAAAACTCAGTTTACTTGATACCATTTCAGAGAAAGAACTTAAACTGAGATATATAGCGAATCAAAAGAAGTTGGAAGAAGCAAAAAGCAAACAAATTTTGCTGAAAAGTAAACTTGTTATAAGGAATATTATTTTAATAAGTTCCATTATTTTATCTTTATTGTTTTTATTTGTGTTTTTTTATTTTCAAAAAAGAAAATCTAATCTTGCATTACAAGCAAAAAATGCGGAAATAAGCCAGAAAAACGAAGAAATACAAGTTCAAAAAAATAATATAGAGCATTTACTTGAAGAGATGACCGAAGCGCATGAATCAATCAAAAAAAGTATTGATTATGCAGGATTTATACAATCGGCAATGATAAATAAAACTCCTAAATTGTCGGAAATATTTCCCGAATCTTTTATTTTGTATAAGCCGAAAGATGCCGTAGGCGGTGATTTTTATTGGTACTCGAAAGTAGGTAACAAAGTTGTTGTTGCAGCCGTAGATTGTACCGGGCACGGAGTTCCGGGAGCATTTTTAACGGTTTTGGGAAATAATTTGTTAAATCAAATCGTAACAGTATCAAAAATAACAAAACCCGGAGATATCCTTTATAAAATGCATGAAGGAGTTATGTCGGCATTAAACCAAAAAGACAGTAATAACAAAGACGGAATGGATATGGCACTGTGCACCGTTGATTTAGAGGAAAATAAATTATATTTTGCCGGAGCCAACAATCCTCTTGTGATGATTCAGGACGACGAATTGAGAGTAATAAAAGGAAATAAATACGGAATAGGCGGTTTTTCTTCGATGATATTCGGAAAATATCTTGAAATGTTGCCGGAAAAAAAGACGGAAATGTACACGACTCACAAATTTGATATAAGAAAAGATATGTCCGTTTATTTATTTTCCGACGGATTTCAAGATCAAATGGGAGGAAAAAATAACAGAAAATTAAAATCTGTAAGATTTTACGAACTTTTAAAATTAAATCATAAGTTAAAAGCATCCGAACAAAAAAAACAACTTGAAAGTTTTTTTGAAAACTGGAAAGGTGATAACGAACAAGTTGACGATGTAGTTATTGTAGGTATTAAATTTTAAATCAGACAAAATATTTTAAATTATTAAAAAATGAAAAAAATTACTTTATTTTTTCTATCTTTTATCTTTTATGCGGGTTTGTTTTCTCA
>JAADEE010000107.1 GCA_013153575.1 Chlorobiota bacterium | reverse complement strand
AATTACAATATTTTAAGATATAATTTCTTTGCTTAACAGCTGTTCTAGTCCAAAATAATTTTATTTCAGCCATTTTGCATCTTCTTTTTCAAGTTCTTTTTCAGAAATTATATTTGTATTTTTTATATCTTGCTCACTCATATTTAACATTTCTATTTGTTCAGAGTTTAATGAAATTTCATCTTCTTTTTGAGTAGAAATAAAAATATTTTCAATAGCAATTAAAAAGTTTTCATTTTTAGTTGCAAGAATTCTGTCAATTAACCTATTTCTTATAGTATCTATCATTTTTTAGATATAAAAATTAAAAAAATGTCATCATTCTTTAAGAAAACATGAATGATGACATTTTAAATATTATTTTTCAAAAGGATTTACTCCCATATTATACCATGCAAATGCATAAATATCGGCAACTTGTTCAATTTGTTTTGATGTTGGTGTTCCTGCACCATGTCCTGCATTTGTTTCAATTCTTATAAGTAAAGGATTTTTACTTTTTGCTTTTGCTTGCAAAGTTGCAGCAAATTTAAATGAGTGTGCCGGAACAACTCTGTCATCATGGTCGGCAGTCATTATCATTGTTGCAGGATAATTTACTCCTTCTTTTATTGCATGAACAGGTGAATATTTGTAAAGATATTCAAACATTTCTTTGCTGTCTTCCGAAGTTCCGTAGTCGCTTTTCCAACCTGCACCCGATGTGAATTTATGATATTTTAGCATATCCATTACTCCAACGGCAGGTAAGGCAACTTTTGCAAGGTCAGGGCGTTGTGTCATTGTTGCACCAATTAGTAAACCTCCGTTTGAACCTCCTGCTATTGCAAGATAATCGCTCGATGTATATTTTTCTTTAAATAAATATTCTGCGGCAGCAATAAAATCATCAAAAACATTTTGTTTATTCATTTTAGTTCCTGCTTTATGCCATTTTTCTCCATATTCGCCACCTCCACGAAGGTTTGCTTGTGCATAAATTCCTCCGTTTTCAAGCCAAACTAATTTTCTGATATCAAAATATGGTTTTAAACTTATATTGAAACCTCCATAAGCATATAAATAAGTTGGATTTTTACCGTTTAACTCAATTCCTTTTTTATGAACTATAAACATCGGAATTTTTGTTCCGTCTTTACTTTCGTAGAAAACTTGTTTTGTTTCGTAATTGTCAGGGTTAAAAGTTATGTTTGGTTTCCAATACATTTCAGAAGTTCCTTTTTCAATATCATATTTGAATATTGTTGCAGGGTATGTAAATGATGTAAATGTATAATAAATTTCTTTATCTTCTTTTTTAGCTCCAAAGCCATAAGTTGTTCCTATTGCAGGAAGTTCAATTTCTCTTATTTTCTTACCATTATAATCATATTGATTAACTTGCGATTTTACGTCAACCATGTATGAAGCAAATAAATATCCGCCTCCTGTATTAACCGATAAAACGTTTTCAGTTTCAGGTATTACATCTTTCCAGTTTTCTTTTTGTGGTGCAGATGCATCAACTTCAACTAATCGTTTGTTTGGTGCATTGTAATTTGTGATTATTAATAAACGACTTCCTTCATTATCAACAACATCTAAATCGCAATCATAACCTGTTTTTATAGGAATTATTTTATTGTTCTCGTTAGATAAGTCTTTGATGTATAATTCGTTACCGCTTGTGCTTTCTGATGCTGAAATGACAAGATATTTTTGGTCTTCTGTTAAATATGCACCTATGTATCTTCTTTTTTGCTTTTCTCCACCAAAAATTAATTTATCTTCTTTTTGCGAAGTTCCTAATTTATGGTAAAATAATTTGTGATATTGTGTTAAACCCGAAAGTTTGCTACCTTCTTTTGGCTTGTTATAACTACTGTAATAAAAACCATCGTTTCCTTTCCAAGCAATTCCGCTAAATTTAATGTCAACAAGTGTATCTTCGAGTTGTTTTTTAGTTTCTGCATCTAAAATAATTACTTTTCTCCAATCGGAACCTCCTTCTGAAATTTGATATGCTAATAATGAACCATCTTTTGTAAAACTAACTCCACTCATTGAAACTGTTCCATCTTTCGAGAATGTATTTGGGTCAAGAAAAACCTCGGCATCTTTGCCAAGTTCTTTTGTTCTGTACATTACATACTGATTTTGTAAACCGTCATTTTTATAGAAGTAATAATAGTTTCCTTTTTTTGAAGGGGCTGAAATTTTTTCGTAATTCCAAATTTCTTCTAATCTTTTCTTAATTTTATCTTTAAAAGGAATTTTACTTAAATATGCATTAGTAAACTCATTTTGTGCTTTTACCCAAGCTTTTGTTTTTTCAGAATTGTCGTCTTCTAACCAACGGTATGGGTCTTCTACTTTTGTTCCAAAATAATTGTCGGAAGTTGTATCCTTAAATGTTTCAGGATAATTGTATTCTGTTGTATTTTCCACTTTATTTGTTTTGCATGACAACATAAAAGTAAATAAAATTGCCAAGATAATTAATGAGTTCCTCATGATATATGGTTTTAAAATTGAACTGTAAATTTACAATATTCTGCTAGAAATGAATAATCTTTTTTATAAAATCAAGTTATTTTGTTCATTTTCTTTGTCTTTTTTCTTTCCTAAAATTCTTCCTATTATTAATCCAACAGCAAATCCCATCATTAATGTTGGAACTATAAAATTAGGATTTATAAACCACATAATTCCGCCAAATATGGCAGAACCTGCTACAAAGCCAAGAAATGAGTATGATGATGCATAATATTCTTTATAAGCTAAATTGTGTTTTTTTTGAAGATGTTTTACAATTTTTTCATTTCTTTTTTCATATTCTGAACGAAGGTGTGGAATGCCTTGTAAGTATTCACTTAATTTTTCAGTTATATCTTCAACTTCTGTTTTAAATGCTTCACATTCTTTGCATTCATGTGAAAATTCGTCAATTCTTTCGGCAATTCGTTCTAACCTGTCAATTTTATAAAATTTATAATCTCTTTTATAAATGTCATCAATTTGGTCGTCAATTTTGTTTTTAATTGTTCTTGACCAAACTTTTAATGTATTGTTTGTTGTCATTATTTTATTATTATTTTTTATCTATATAAATATCATCACTTAATTTTTTTAATGCTTTTAGATTATTCTTTTTGTTTAAAACATTTAACTGATATTCAGCTATTTCATTTAGTTGAATAAATCTTTCATTTTTTAGGTATTCCTTTTCTTATCATTTCAGCATTCATACTTTCAATATTTGATAAAATGGCAAGTTCATTAATGCTTGCTATATCTCTTATATTCATTCCTTTTTTAGCAAGTTTAGGGTTTGCTTCTCTCCAATCTTTTGCAGTACAGTTAAATAATGCTACATTTAATAAGTCAGCTTCTTCGGCATAAGTTAACCATTCTGTATTTTTAGTATAATTTTTTTTAGGTAAGATATAGTTTTTTATGGCATCTGTATGTAAGTGATAATTAGTTTTACTTAAAATTCGTTTAACATTCCATTCTAAATTGTATTTATTATTTTCAATTTCTTTTAATCTTTGATATTCAGTAATTAAAAATAATTTGAAAGTTGGGCTTATCCATGATGCAAATTCAAAAGCAATATCTTTATGGGCGTAGGTTCCTCCATATCTTCCGGCTTTTGATATAATTCCTATTGCATTTGTGGTTTCAATCCATTTTTTAGGTGTAAGAGTAAAGCTGTTAGAACCTGCTTCATTTTTAAAGGCATCGAATTCGATGCTTTTAAAATTTGGATTTTTTAATTGTTCCCAAAGTCCTAAAAACTCAATAGTATTGCGTGTTCTCATCCAGTTTTGAATTATATAATTTGTTCTTTCAGCATCTCTGAATTTTGCCATATCAGTTAAGCAGATAAAATCATCTTCATTTATTTTTGTTATAGATACTATTGCATTTTCTATTTGAAGTTTTTTTATATTATCCATATTTTTTGGAGAGAATTTTTATTTAAAGTTTAACAAAAGTATAAAAAGAAATTAATTATATAAGTTTGCAATATGGGAAATTCATGGTTTCAATTTCAACAATTTAAAATAAATCAAGATAAAACTGCAATGAAAGTTGGTGTTGACAGTGTTTTGTTAGGTGCAAGTGCAAGTTTTAATAATCCTAAAAATATTTTAGATATAGGTGCAGGAACAGGTTTATTGTCTTTTATGGCAGAGCAAAGAACAAATGCAAAAATAACTGCTGTTGAAATTGAGTATAATGCTTTTTTGCAGTGCAAGGAAAATATTCTTCATAATAAAAAAGAAAAGCATATTGAAGTTATTAATATTTCAATTCAAAAGTTTGCTCAAGACTATATCTATAAGTTTGACCACATAATTTGTAATCCTCCATATT
>JAADEE010000300.1 GCA_013153575.1 Chlorobiota bacterium | reverse complement strand
CATTATATCAGAAGCTGTTCCTTTCAAACCTAATATAAAAAAAATAAGTGAGAGAACAAACATAAGTAGGAACAGCCTCATATATTATTTAAACTATCTTGAAGAAGCTCAATTACTAAAATTGCTTAAAAGAGATAAAAAGGGAATTAGCTTATTACAAAAACCCGAAAAAATCTACTTCGATAATCCTAATCTTATACACACATTATCCTATAAAGATGTTAATGTTGGAAATGAAAGAGAAACATTCTTTATAAATCAGGTATCACAAAAACATAAAGTTTCATATTCTGAAAAAAGTGATTTTTTAGTAGATGAAAAATACACATTTGAAGTTGGAGGAAAAAATAAAACAGCAGAACAAATAAAGGATATAAAAAACTCATATCTTGCACTTGACAATATTGAATATGGTTATGAAAATAAAATTCCGCTTTGGATGTTTGGTTTTTTATATTAATGTGAGTTCGATATAAAACTTAATCAAAATTCAGAACTTATTTAAAAAATAAAAGTTAATATTCATAGAAATGCAAAAAATAGTTAATTTTGAACAAAAAAATAAAAATGCCCGATACTAATAAACAATATGACGAAGTTATAAAAATTTGTGAAGATATTTTTGTTAAGAAATTACAAGATTACGGAACAGCATGGAGAATACTTCGTACAAGTTCATTAACCGACCAAATATACATAAAAGCTCAACGAATAAGAACTCTTGAAACAACAAAAGAGCAAAAAGTTGATGAAGGAATTGTACCCGAATATATAGGAATTATAAATTATGCAATAATTGCACTAATACAAATTGAACTTGGTGTTAGTGAAGATGTTAAAATGGATATTGAAATTGCAAAGCAACTTTATAAAAAGTATTTCATTAAAGCAAAGGAACTTATGCTAAACAAAAATCATGATTATGATGAGGCTTGGAGAAGTATGCGAGTAAGTTCTTTTACAGATTTAATTCTTATGAAAATTTTCAGAACAAAAGAAATTGAAAACAATCAAGGGAAAACTTTAATCTCTGAAAATGTTGATGCAAATTATTTCGATATGATAAATTATGCAGTTTTTGCAATGATTAAAATGGTAATTGAAAAATAAAATTTACTAAAATGAAAACATTAGCAACTATAAGCAGAATTATTACAGGAATTGTTTTTACATTTTCAGGCTTTGTAAAAGCAGTTGACCCTGTTGGCACAGAAATTAAACTTGGCGATTATTTTGAAGCAATGGGTTTAGATTTTTTAATGCCTTATGCCTTAATTTTTGCATTATTACTTAATACAGCGGAACTTACGGTTGGAATAATGCTTTTATTTAACTTACTGCCAAAATTTAGCTCTTGGGTTGCACTTGTTTTTCTAATAATTTTTACACCTCTTACATTTTGGCTTGCAGTAGCAAATCCTGTAACTGATTGCGGTTGTTTTGGAGATGCAATAAAACTTACAAACTGGCAAACATTTGGTAAAAACGTAATTTTGCTGATTTTTGTTCTGATATTTTTTATTTATGCAAAAAATAATTCTTCAAAAATTAAACTTAAAAAGCCTGTAATTATATCAATTGTTTTAGCATTTCTTGCATTAGGATTTCAACTAAAAAATTTAAAATGCTTACCACCAATTGATTTCAGACCATTTAAAAAAGGAGTAAACATAAAAGAAGCATCAGCAATACCCGAAGATGCCGAAAAAGATGTATATGAAACAGTATTGTTTTATAAAAACTTAAAAACAGGTGAACTAAAAGAATTTAATATTGATAATATTCCATATGAAGATACTTTAACTTGGGAATATGACACAACTATAACAAAGTTAATATCAAAAGGATACGAACCTCCAATTCATGATTTTTTCTTAACAGATTTACAAGGAAATGACAGAACTTCGCAAATTCTTAATGATAAAAATGTTTCATACATAATGATACTTCATAAATTTGAAGAAGGTTTAAATAAAATTGATGAAAGTGTAAATGAAATTGCAAAATATGCAAAAGATAATAATCTTAATTTTTATTGCTTTACTTCTTCCGGAAATAAAGAAATAAATGAAAATAAAAATCGTTTACCACAAAATATAATAATTTGCACAGCAGACTATAAAATGTTAAAAACATTTGCACGTAAAAACCCAAGTTTTGTTGTGCTTGAAAATGCAGTTATAAAAGAAAAAGTTCCTTTTGGAAAAGCAAAAAAGAAATATAAAATAAATACAAAATAGTTATGAGAAATAAAATAGTAGCAGGAAACTGGAAAATGAATACAATTGTCAGAGATGGAGTTGCTTTGGCATCAATGATAAATAATGAATTAAAAGAAGTTGAATTAAGAGAAGATGTAAAAGTTATTATTGCACCACCATTTACACATTTAACTTTTGTTAGTCAAGTTGTTGATAATAAGAAGATTTTGCTTGCCGCACAAAACTGTGCAACAGAAGATGCAGGAGCATACACAGGCGAAATTTCAGCAGAAATGCTTAAAATGTTAGGTTGTAATGCTGTAATTTTAGGTCATTCTGAAAGAAGAGCATATTACGGAGAAACTTCTGAAACATTAATAAAAAAAACAGAGCAAGTTATAAAAAATGAAATGACACCAATTTTTTGCTGTGGTGAAATGTTAGAGCAACGAGAAGCAGGAAACCATTTTAAAATTGTTGAAGCACAAATTTCAGAAGCATTATTTCATTTATCAGAAGAAGATTTTGCAAAAATTGTAATAGCTTACGAACCCGTTTGGGCAATAGGAACAGGAGTAACAGCATCGAAAGAACAAGCACAAGAAATGCATGCATTTATTCGTAATTTTGTAAAAGAAAAATACGGAGATAAAGTTGCAGAAAATTTAACAATCTTATACGGTGGAAGTGTAAAACCAAACAATGCAAAAGAAATATTTGCAGAGCCTGATGTTGATGGTGGTCTTATAGGAGGTGCATCTTTAAAAGCAGATAGTTTTATTGATATTATAAAAGCAATTTAAATTTCATTAGTTTATTGAAACTTTTCCAAAGTTTTAAACTTTGTAAAAGTTAAAAAGTATAGAAAATGAATAAAATATATACAGCAGGAGATAACAATCCAAAATCAAGGTCAGATTGTTTTGTAAGTCTTCAATTAAAAGATGAAGGTGGAATTAAAATTAATCTTAAAAGCAAAGTAAAAGGTTTGTATGGAGATGCAATTGAAAATCTTTGCAAAAACGAACTTGAATATTTTGGAATTAAAAATGCTGAAATAACAATACAAGATACCGGAGCATTAGATTTTACTATTGCAGCACGAATTGAAGCCGTTGTTAAACAGGCAATAAAAACTGATAAAGAGTTTTTGTTAGATATTCTTGAAGAAAATAAATACAGTACAAAAAAAGATGATTTTAGATTTTCAAGATTGTATTTGCCCGGTAATTCTCCAAAAATGATGCTTAATGCAGGAGTTCATAAACCAAATGGAATTATTTTAGATTTAGAAGATTCTGTTGCACCTGCAAAAAAAGACGAAGCAAGATTAATTGTAAGAAACGCATTACGAAGTGTTGATTTTTATGGTGCAGAAAGGATGGTTAGAATTAACCAACTTCCTATGGGGCTTGAAGATATAAAATATGTGGCATCTCATTATGTAAACTTAATTTTACTTCCTAAATGCGAAAGTGCAGAACAAGTAAAACAAGTTGAAGCTGAAATTGAAAAAGAAAGAAAAAAACATGGCTTTGATTATCCAATTTATATAATGCCAATTATTGAAAGCGCATTAGGGGTAGAAAAAGCATATGAAATTGCAACATCATCAGATAATTTAGTTGCAATGGCAATAGGTTTAGAAGATTTTACAGCAGATTTAGGCGTAAAAAGAACAAAAGAAGGTAAAGAATCTTTATATGCACGAACCCGAATTGTAAATGCATGTAAAGCAGCAGGAATTCAGCCAATAGATTCAGTTTTTTCTGATGTTGCAGACGAAGAAGGATTACGAGCAACTGTTAAAGAAAGTAAAATGTTAGGTTTTGAAGGTATAGGATGCATACATCCACGTCAAATAAACCCTATACACGAAAGTTTTGCACCTGAAAAAGATGAAATTGAAAAAGCAAAGAAAATTGAACAAGCTTTTAATGAAGCAACAGAAAAAGGTCTTGGAGTTATTTCAATAGGTTCAAAAATGATTGACCCTCCTGTTGTTAAAAGAGCACAAAGAATATTGAATTTATCGAAGAAATTAGGACTTTTATAAAATCAATTTTCTACTTAATAGAATTATATTATTTTTACATTTTTAAAATTTGAAAAACATTAATTTATAAAATTTAAAACATATGAAAAAATACTTATTTTTATTATTAGTT
>JAADEE010000273.1 GCA_013153575.1 Chlorobiota bacterium | reverse complement strand
TATATTTAGTTATTATCTTTTTATTTTGCTCAGTGCAACTATTCTCACAAAATGATACAATAAATGATAACCTTTTTATTATGTCACTTGAAGAATTATTAGAACTGAAAATATCCTCTGTATCTAAAAAGCCGGAAGAACTTTTAAAAACTCCTCAAACAGTAATTGTTATAACAAGCGAACAAATTAAAAGACGAGGATACACAGATTTAGAACAATTATTTCATGATTTACCCGGCTTTGACATTTCAAGAGGTAACGGCACTCAATATTCACAAATTTACCAAAGAGGATATCGTACAAAAAATACTGAAAAAACAGTTTTAATGATTGATGGTGTTGAAGAAAATGACCTTTGGAGCAATAGTGTTTGGCTTTCAAGACAATACCCTTTAAGTAATATTGAACGAGTTGAAATAATATATGGACCTGCTGCTACAATGTATGGTGCAAATGCTTTTTTAGGAGTTATTAATATTGTAACAAAAACTGCAGACCAAATTGTAAAACAAGGTAATAAAATAGGTATAAGTGCACAAGTAGGATACGGCTCATGGAATACTAAATTTACAGATATTACTGTTGCTACAAAATCTAAAAATTGTTCAATAATTTTAACAGGAAGATTTTTCAATTCAGATGAACAAGATTTATCAAACTATCCTGACTGGGATTATAATATTGATGATTATGACTTGAATTATTATAAAGAAATTTTAGGGACAGATAATGATATAATTGCACAAACTGCACTTGATATGGATAGAAATGCATATCTAAACTCTGACGAACTCAATGGAATTAAACCTGAATATAGTAATGATACAAAAGACTACTTAATATACGGAAAATTACAAATTGGCAATTTCACATTAGGTTTTGAAACCTTTAAAAGAGATGAAGGTTATGGAGCATGGTATAGAGATGATTTTGAACTTGGCCCGGAACATGGAGCAAGTTGGGTACCTGAAAACAGTTTCTTTTATACTAAATTTGAAAAAAAATTCTCTGATAAATTATTATTAACAAATTTCACAAATTTTAAAGTACACCAACTTAATGGAAATTGTGAAGAACTTTATTTTAAGGGTTATTTTAATGATACATATCAAATTTCAGATATTGCCGATACAACTTCAAACACTTATAACTTGCTACAACAAGATTCAATAAGTCAACCATATTGGGAGCATACTTGGTGGCAAACATATTCTCAACAATTAAGATCAGAATTTAGGTTGGAAGCAAATCCTACTGATAAAATTAATATAAGTACTGGTATAGAATTCCGCCTAAGTTTAATACAAGGAACATATCTTTATGGAGAAACTGAAAACCCTGCAGAAACAGCATATATAGACAACTCAAAAGGTGGAAACCATTTTTTTAGTAAAGATTTTGGTTTTTTTATACAAACAAATTATTCTTTCAATAAAAACTTAAATTTTGTTTTAGGAGGTAGAGTTGATTATAACAAAATTAGAACTACAGGAGGATACGGTACAGTTTTTAATCCTAAACTTGCAATTGTTTACTCACCTTCTAATTTTATAATAAAAGGAATTTATTCTGAGGCTTTTATGGATGCAGGATATTGGACTAAATATGGAACAACTCCCGGAAGATTACTTGACAATCCTAATTTAGAGCCTGAAAAAGTAAAAAATGCAGAACTAAGTTTTAGCTGGAAAGCAAATGATTATTTTTTTGCAGATATTGTAGCTTATCATTCATTTTATGAAGATGCAATCGGAACAGTAGATGTTTCATTTGTTGACGAATTGGGCGACACAATACAAACAACCCAACATCAAGCAATTGGAAATTTAGAAATACAAGGAATACAAAGTAATATTTATTTTAATTACTTAAATTATTCTGCTTATATAAACTACACATTTACAAATCCGTATAAAACAGATGATGAAAGAATTAGAATTGGAGACATTGCAAGTCATCATATTAACTTTGGAATAAATGCTTCATTTTTCAATAAATTAAACATAAATTTAAGGACTAATTTCTCAGGAGAAAAATTAACAGGAGAAGAAACTACTGTTTCTAGTAATCCTCTTGATAAAATTGATTCTTATTTCATTTTAAATAGTGCAATATCTTATCAAATATTTAAAAATATTTCTGCACAACTTATTGTAAATAATGTTTTTGATAAAGAATATTTTGATCCCGGTGTTAGAAGCGCAAATGGAATTTATTACGCTTCTAAACTACCTCAAAATAGAAGAAATTTTATGTTGAAACTTAATTTTGATTTTTAATTTAAAATTAACGACTTCCCCATAAATTAATTGAAACTGATAAATGAGAACTTCATTATAATTTCCCTTCCCATTCATTATAAAATTGTTCTAAAAATTGTTCCATGAAACTATGACGTTCATACGCCAATTTCTTTCCTGTTTCTGTATTCATTTTATCTTTTAAAAGTAATAACTTCTCATAGAAATGATTAATTGTTGGTGCAGTACTGTTTTTATATTCTTCTTTGCTCATTTGCAAATTAGGTTTTATTTTAGGATTATAAATTTCCCTTTTTTTATATCCTCCATAAGCAAAAGTTCTTGCAATTCCTATTGCTCCAATTGCATCTAACCTATCGGCATCTTGCACAACAGCAAGTTCTATTGAATAATAATTACTTTTTTTATGTCCTCCAAGAAATGATATATTTTCAACTATTTTTACAACATCATTAATAATCTCTTTATCAATATTTAATGAAATTAAAAATTCTTCTGCTTTTTTTGCTCCAATTGTTTCATTTCCATTATGAAATTTATGATCGGCAATATCATGCAATAATGCAGCAAGTTCACAAGTTAGATAGTTTGCTTTTTCAGTTTTAAGAATTAACAGTGTGTTTTTCCAAACTCTGTAAATATGCCACCAATCGTGTGAGCCATCAGCTTCTTTTAAAGTATTCTTTACAAATGATATTGTTTTATTTATAATTTCTTGATTATTCATTTTTCAAAGTTAAAATTATAAAATGTAAAACAATATTAAAATTAAGTTAATTGAATTAAGTGCAAAAAAAATCGTGCTTCACAAACGCAAAGCACGATCCCAACAAATTAAAATTAAAATTTATCTTCGTTTTTTATTTTTTTGCTCTAATTGTTGTTTTTGCATTTCTGCTAAACGAGCTTGCCATTTTGATTGTTTCTTAGGTTTCTTTTTATTTGCATTAAGTTGTGCAAGTAACTCGTCTTCATCAATCATTTTTCTTATAATAAGAGTTTGGGCAATTGTTATTAAGTTTGATAAGAAATAATAGTAACTTAATCCTGCTGAATAATTATTAAACCATAACAACATCATTATAGGCATTAAATAAAGCATCATTTTCATACCAGGCATTTGAGCATTTCCTCCTGACATTTGATTTTTATTAAGCAATTGACTAACTAACATTGCTCCTGCCATTAATAAAGTAAACAAACTAATATGATCGCCATACATTGGAATGCTGAAACCATTTGGAAAATCAAATATTGAATCGTACGATGATAAATCAGTTGCCCAAAGGAAACTTTTTTGTCTTAACTCAATTGATGCAGGGAAAAAGCGGAACATTGCAATTAAAATTGGCATTTGCAATAACATTGGCAAACAACCACCCATTGGATTTACGCCAACTTTACGGTAAAGTGCCATAGTTGCTTGCTGGCGTTCCATTGATTTTTCTTTAGGAATTTTTTTATTTATTTCATCAATTTGAGGTTTTAAAACTCTCATTTTTGCAGATGATTTAAATGATTTATATGTAAATGGGAATAATGCAATTTTAATAATTAATGTCATTACTAAAATTGTAAGTCCCATATTTGAGCCAAATATCATTCCTAAGAAATTAAATAACGGAATAATTATAAAAATATTTACCCATCTGAAAATTCCCCAACCTAAAGGAATCATTTTCTCTAAACCTAAATCATCACCTTCTTCAACTGAAATTTCAGAAAGAATATCATAATCATTAGGACCAAAATAGTATGAAAATTCATATTTTTTATCGTTTGATCTATCAAATTCTAAATAAATATTACTTTCAAAATCTTTTAAATATTTTTCTTCATTTTTATCTTTTACATATTTTACTTTTGCTTCGCTAAATGATTCATGTGCAATAAAAATTGATGAGAAAAAATGATCTTTATATGCAATCCATTTTACTTTAACATCAATATTTTGTTCTTTTTCATCTGCGGTTTCTGACAAATAATCGACATCAGCTGCATATGGTTTAAAATATATTGTTGTGTTTTGATTTTCCCACTGTGCACCTTTTTCTTGTCTTCTTGATTTTGTTTTCCAAAGAATATCAATATAACTTGAGTTTGATGCTAATTCTTTT
>JAADEE010000210.1 GCA_013153575.1 Chlorobiota bacterium | reverse complement strand
AATAAAAAAAATGTTGTATGTCTTACAACCTTTGATAGTATTACTAAGTCTATACCTAAAAAAACATGGAAACAATTTTTAAAGCAAAAAAGTAGGCATTTAACAACAGGAGTAAAATATAAACTAATTCATAAAATTTTATTAGGTTTAGATACTTTATCAACTATATTTTTTTATTTTAGTATTTTGTATCTTCTTTGTGTACAAACATATGTAAATCAAATTATAATACTTTATTTAGTTAGAACTTTAATATTATTTATAATTTTATTTATCTTTTCTAAAAAGATGCATGAAAAGAATAATTTAATTTTTATTTCTATATTTGAGGTTTTAATATTGATAGTTAATACTTTTGTCATAATTCGAAATATCTTTATAAAGAATAATACATGGAAATAAATCCAAATTTTTCAGATAAAGCAAGACGAGATTTCCTCTTAGTTGAAAAAGCTAAGCAAGGAAACCAAGCTGCTTTTGCCGAATTGTTAGGATATTACAGAGAGTCATTATTTTTTATGTTGAATAAAATGGTAATGTCAAAAGAAGATGCCGAAGATTTAACTATTGAAGTATTTGAAAAAGCTTTCCGAAAAATTGATACTTACAAGCCAATTTATGCTTTTAGTACTTGGCTTTTCAGAATTGCAACAAATCATGGAATTGACTTTGTTCGTTCAAATAAGAAATTTAATAATATTTACATTGATAATGATGATGATTTCAGAAAAGAAGTTATTGTTGAAGAAACATCATTTAATCCGGAAGAAGAAATTGTAAATAATCAGCAAAAAATAATATTAAAAAATATTGTTCAGAAATTACCACCTGATTACAGAAGAGTAATTATTTTAAGATATTTTGAAGAACTTTCCTATGGAGAAATTTCAGAGCAATTAAATTTGCCTCTTGGAACAGTAAAAGCAAGGTTACATAGATCGAGAGATTTATTATTAAGTACATTTAAAAAACACAATATACACGATGCAAAATTCTGATATTCAGACTTTAAAGTTATATTTTGAAAATATTTCAGAAAAACAAGAACAACAATTCTCACAACTTTCAGAACTTTATAAAACTTGGAATGAAAAAATAAATGTTATTTCAAGAAAAGATATTGAAAACTTATTTATTAGACATATTTTACATTCACTTGCAATTGCAAAAGTTTATAAGTTTAATGATAATGTTGAGGTTTTAGATGTTGGAACGGGTGGGGGATTTCCGGGTATTCCTTTGGCAATTATGTTTCCGGAAGTGAAATTTACATTAATAGATTCCATTGCAAAAAAAATAAAAGTTGCACAAGAGGTGGCAAATTCACTTGAATTAACTAATGTTGAGGCTAAACAGATAAAAAGCACACAGCTTAAAGACAAGTTTGATTTTATTACAGGACGTGCAGTTACGGCTTTTCCAAAATTTCATAATTCAGTAAGGCATCTTATAAAAACAGGTAAACAAGAAAAAGGAATTTTATACCTTAAAGGTGGCGATTTTAATGAAGAAATTGAAAAATATAAATCAATTAAGGTATTTGAAATAAAAGACTTTTTTAATCATGAATTTTATGAAACAAAGAAGGTTATATATTTGCCTGTGAAATAACACATACAAACATATAACCTTGAATATAGTATTTGTTAAATTTATTTCTTACTACCATAAGCCAAATCTCCTGCATCACCTAATCCGGGAACAATGTACGATTTTGCTGTAAGCTCTTTATCAATTGCACCAACCCAAATTGTAAATTTGCCTTTTGGTAAATTTTCTTCAAGATATTCAATACCTTCTTTTGCTGCAATAATTGTTGCTATGTGTATGTGTTTTGGATCTTCTTCTTTTGTTAAGTCTTTGTATGCCAGAACTAAGGATGAGCCACTTGCAAGCATAGGGTCTGAGAGTATTAAATGTTTATCTTCTAAATTTGGTGATGAAATATAACCTGATTTTATTTCAAAACTATTGTCTTTATGGTATTTACGAAACGAGCCAACAAATGCGTTTTGTGCATAATCGAAATAATTTAGTAAGCCTTGGTGAAGTGGCAAACCTGCACGAAGAACAGTTGCAAGAACAATATTGTCTTGCGTAATATTCATGTCAACAGTGCCAAGTGGGGTTGTAATTTCTTCGGTTTTATATTCTAATTCTTTGCTAATTTCGTAAGCAAAAATTTCGCCAATTCGTTCAATATTTCTTCTAAATCTCATTCTGTCATTTTGAACATTAATATTTCTTATTTCAGAAATGAATTTATTTAATATTGAATTTTGTTCTCCTAATATTCTTATCATTTTACAGGTTTTTTAAGGTTATTAATTGTAAGTGTTAAAAAAAAGAGCTTTTAAACAAATTTAGTTTTGAATAAAAGCTCTTTTAAAGTTAATGTTTAATTTCTTTAATTTTATCAGGATCGTGTTTATATTTAAATAGTAATGCAAATAATACTGCAATTGTAATTGAGTATGCGGCAAATACGAACCAAATTGTTGACCAATCTTTATCTCCGTTTTTTGTAAATAAATCAATAATATAACCACTTCCGTATGCTCCAATCATTGCACCAAGTCCGTTTGTCATTATAATAAATAAGCCTTGTGCTGATGCTCTAATTTTAGGATCTGCTTCAAGTTCAACAAATAATGAACCAGATATATTGAAAAAGTCAAATGCCATACCGTAAACAATCATTGATAAAATAAGGAAAGCTGCTCCAATTCCAACAGGGCTTCCAATTCCGAAAAGGGCAAATCTTAAAAACCAAGCGAGCATACTCATTAGCATAACTTTTTTAATTCCGTATTTTTTTAAAAAGAATGGTATTGTAAGAATAAATATTGTTTCGGAAATTTGTGATATTGACATTACAATTCCGTTATGTGCAACAATAAATGTTTCTTTAAATTCTGAAAATTTAGAGAAATCATGTAAAAATGCTTCTCCCCACATATTTGTAATTTGTAGTGCAGCTCCTAATAGCATTGAGAATATAAAGAATATTGCCATTTTTCTATCTTTAAATAAAACAAAGGCATCTAAACCTAATGCTTGTACTAATGTTTTTTTTGCACTATCTTTTTCAATTGCACAATTAGGAAGTGTTAGAGTAAATAATCCTAAAACTACTGATGCTCCGGCAGCAAAATAGAATTGATTTACGTTTATTCCCCAACCAAAATAGTCGGTTACCCAAGTTGCAAGTATGAAACCAATTGTTCCCCAAACACGAATAGGAGGGAATTCTTTTACAACATCCATATCATTGTTATTCATAATGCAATATGAAATTGTATTATCAAGAGCAATTGTTGGCATATAAAACATTAGGTATAAAAGTGTGAAAATATATAAACCGTCAAAATCTGTTTGTTGAGCCATAAAATATAAAAATACAGCACCAATAATGTGTGAGGCTGCAAATAAACGATTTGGTCCTGTCCATCTGTCGGCAATAATTCCTAAAAGTGCGGGCATAAATAATGATGCTATTCCTAATGTCATAAAAATTGCACCAATTTGAGTACCTTCAAAGTGCAATGTTGCACCCATATATTTTCCGAAGGACAAAAGCCATGTTCCGAATACAAAAAATTGTAAAAAATTTAAAATTGTAAGTCTTAATTTTATGCTCATATTATTAATTTTTATTTATAAAATATTTATTTTTTTCTTAATTTTAATTCATCTCTAATAATTGATGCAGTTTCATAGTCTTCATTATCAATAGCATCTTGCATCATTGCTTTTAATTCATTTTCTGTAAAATTTGCTAATTCTTTTACGTTATCATCTTCTTCTGTTTCTGTAACACCTGTTTTTCTTTCACCTTCTTCTGTGAAAAGCATTCCTGCTTTTTCCATAATTTCTTCTTTTACAAAAATAGGTGCTTTAAAACGTATTGCAAGTGCAATTGCATCAGATGTTCTGGAGTCTATTCTAATTTTTGCGTGTTCTCTTTTGCAAATAATTTCTGAATAAAAAATTCCTTCTTCAAGGTTTATTATGTTTACTTCAACTATTTCAATGTGAAATGAGTTTGCCATACTAACGAATAAATCGTGTGTTAATGGTCTGAATGGTTTTAAATCTTCTAAATATATTGCAATTGATTGTGCTTCTGAAGTTCCTATTATTACAGGAAGTCTTCTATTGCCGTCTTCTTCTTCTAAAATTAGAGCATAAGCTCCGTGCCTTGTTTGGCTATATGATAATCCTGCTATTTTTATTCGAATTTTCTTCATTAATTTTAACTTGTGCAAATTATAAAAACAAAAATAAAATTTTTAATTAACACTTATAATATTTTCTTCTGAAATTAACTCTTTGTTCTTATATCTTAAGTATAATTGAACGACTGCAACAACATCTTTTTCGCAA
>JAADEE010000113.1 GCA_013153575.1 Chlorobiota bacterium | reverse complement strand
GCAGTTTTGGAAACTAAAAAAATGGAAGATGAACTGGAGCAATTACTTAATTCATCTTCCATTTTTTTAGTTTCCAAAACTGCAAAATCGTATATTTCTTCCTTATTGCCTTTAACTTCAACCGATACTGCGGCATATAATCTAAATCTGTGATTATCAAAAACAAAAAATTTATTTATAAGAAAAAAAACAAAGTCGGGGAAATCACTTCTCTTTATTAACTGTTCTCTTAAAATATCCATATGATTAACCGCTTCATAGGATAGAAAACCTACAACCCCACCTGAAAAATCACCAAAATCAGAATTCAAATACACTTTTTCTCCTTTTGATAAGTTTTTCAAAAACTCTAAATCTCCGTCATCAATAACTTTTTCAGGTGAATGTCCGAAAAAGGAAAACCTTGAAAAAGACTTATCCAAATTGGCACTTTCAAATAAAAATAAGTTATCTTTGTTTTTAAATAACTTTAAAAGAATAACAGGGGTAATTGAATCTCCTTCAATTTCTCTGTAAACGGTAATTCGGTTATAAGTTTTTCCCAAATTAACAAATTCTTCTCTTGTCGGTACAATCATAATTCCTCCAAAAACCTTAATTTAAAGCAAAAAAAAAGCCGTGAGGCTGATAAATCAGAACTCACGGCTTAAAAAAGCTATAGTTAATGCAACCTCATCGTCTTAAATATGTAAAGTTAGTCCACCACCAGTTGTTTAATAATGTATTTAACAATGAAGTTGTTTTAAAATTCATAACAGAAAACTCCCAAAAATATGATTTAAATATATTACACTAATAAAAACTATTCTGTCAAACATATTTTTGAATTTTAAAACAGATACAGAAAAAATTTTAATCTTATAGATTTTTAGTTGCTGTGAAAACCGAAGCAGGAGATTGAATTAAATAAGACACTTCTTTAAAATTGCCATAAAAATTAATATTGGAAAACCCACTTTGTTGCAATAGGTTTTTTAATTCACCACTTTTTAATGGAAACAAAGGTACACTTCCGGTGATTTGTTCACCTGATTTTTTTAAAATATAAGTTGTTGTAAACAAAATTGTATTATCACTCCTTATATTATATTTTCTTATAAATTTGACATTTTCTGTTTCTATTTCAGGAAATTCAGTAATTTTCTCAGATAAAATTTTATCGTAGTTGACTATTTGTCCTATAAAAATACCTTTATTTTCCAACAAATTATAAACTTGATTCAAAAAGCTTAATACTTGTAGGCCATTTAAATGCACCAACACATTTCCAAGACAAAGAATAGAATTAAAACTTTTTTCAGTAAATATATTGTCTAAAAAAAGCATATCAGATTTAATGAATTGAAGATTGCTTTCTTTTACATATCTTTTTTTTGCTATTCCAATTTGAGTAGCATCTAAATCCACCCCAATTACTTTATAACCTGATTTTGCAATTAAATAAGAAAGTTCTCCTACACTGCAACCGATATCTAAAATTTTATCAGGTACAATATGCTTTTTGACAAACCTTAACTTGTCTTCTCTTACAGGAAAAATTTTGTGATATTCGTTTGCTATGGTTTTATAAAACATAAATAAAAAAAGGGTCGAAAAACGACCCTTCTATATAACAAGTTTAAATAGTAAATTAGTTTACGCTTTCACGAAGCTGTTTTCCAGGCTTGAAGCGAACAACTTTACGAGCAGGAATATCAATTTCCGCTCCTGTTTGTGGATTTCTACCTTTTCTTGCAGCTCTTTCACTAACTTCAAAAGTACCAAAACCAACAAAAGAAACTTTGCCACCTTCTTTCAATACATCACCAATTGATTTTACAATTGATTCAAAAACATTTTGAGCCTGAGTTTTGGTAACACCTGTCTCTTGAGCAACTTTTGCGATAAGTTCAGTTTTGTTCATTAAATAATTCCTCCTTTTTTTATCACACATTGTTTGTGCGTGCTATTATCTTCTGTAATGCAAAATAATATTATTATTTCACACTAATAATGTCAAGCAATAATTTTGAAAAAATCCCTATTTTACAAGGTTTTTGACAAAAAAAAACACTTGACAACACATTTACCATTTGTAATCATCAGGCAATTGCAATTCATTATTATAAATTTTAAACACCAACTTCTTTCCATCTACAAAATAATGCCAAAATTCATAATTTGTTGATTTCTCAATAGAAACAGGAACACCAAATGCTGTTAAAAGCTGATTTTTATGCATTCCGTCCATTAACTCTCCGTGAATTGCATATTCCCAGAAAAAGTCATATTTGGAAGGTACAGATTGTTTTGGAAAAGAAGAAACAAACTTTTTAGAAAAAGCTTTATATGCCATTTCCACAGATTTAACATCACCAATAAATGGAACCGAAGCTGTCACAACCAATCCCTCATCATTTCTCAAAACAAATTCAACAGCTTTTGAACTTGCATAGGAAATATATGCATCTTCCACTTTAAATTTTTTCAAATTTGTTAATTTCTCAGCACCACCGTTCACAATTACAAGTGGAGAACCTACTGTCCAAACAACTTTACCTTTTAGTGATTGTAAATAAGCATTATCCAAAATCTTTTCAAAAAAATCGGAAGGAGCTGCAACCTCATGCCATTTCTTATCCTTTTTGTTGTATGCAACAGCATCAAAGTTAACACAATATTTTCCCTCTTTTACTGCTGCCGTTATTCTGATTTTTTCTTTTTTCCACTTGGTTTTTTTCTTTAATTCAGGTAAAACACCAATTGCAGGTTTTTTCCTTTTAATTTTAAATGTTAATTCATTAGTAGTCACAATCATATTCTGACTATCATTTTTTTCTATTTTCAACTTGGAACTTAAAGAATTTACAGTGTCTGCAACAGCCTTTGCAAATACATTAAAATCTTCCACAGTTATTTCTCTTTCCGGTTTTAAACATTTCTGCTCGGCAAATGCTTGAAAAATAAAAGAAAAACACAACAATACCACAAAAACTTTCTTCATAACTTCTCCAAATATATTATTTATAAATTTTTAATTAAAGTTTTCATTTCCCTAACAGCATTTTCCAAACCTGAAAAAACCGCCATACCGATAATTGAATGTCCAATATTTAACTCTTCAATAGCAGGAATTTCAGCCACAGGGATAACATTTCTGTAATTTAAACCATGCCCTGCCGCAACTCTTAAACCTGTTTTAGATGCAATTCTTGAAGCATTCTTTATTTTTTCAAGCTCAACCATTTGTCTTTGCTCGTTTTCCTCATCTGCATATTTTCCTGTATTTATTTCAATAATATCAACACCAAGCTTTGAGCATGCTTTAATTTGGTCATTGTCAGGATCAACAAAAATACTGACTAATATATCATGAGAATGGTAATCTTGAATAAGAGGTTTAATAGTGCTTGAATGCAAAATAACATCTAAACCGCCTTCTGTTGTAACTTCGTCCTTTCTTTCAGGAACCAAAGTAACACTGTATGGTTTCACCTCACAGGCAATTTTAAACATTTCTTTAGTTGCTGCCATTTCAATATTTAATTTGGTTTTGACAGTTTGAGATAGAAGTCTTATATCTCTGTCTTGAATATGTCTTCTGTCACTTCTGAGATGTACCGTTATTCCGTCTGCACCGCCAAGCTCAGCTAAAACAGCGCCGTAAATAGGGTCAGGTTCATTTATCTTTCTTGCTTCTCTCAATGTTGCTATGTGATCTATGTTTACACCTAATTTTGTCATTTCTCCTCCAAAGTCTCAATAAACTCAATAACGACCTTTTCAACTTTATTTAATACCGTTTTGGATTTTGTTTCAAGTAGAATTCTTAAATAATTTTCAGTTCCCGAATATCTGGGAAAAATTCTTCCTCCATCCTCTTTTAATATTTTTTCTGCATTCGCCATCATTTCACTAAAACCCTTAAGCTCAGAAAAAGGTAATTTTTCTTTAACAGTTATATTTATCAGCTTTTGAGGAAATAACACATATTTTTTATTTAAATCTTCCAAAGTTAAATTATTTTTATTCAACAATTCCGTTACTTTCAAATAAACTGCAAAACCGTCTCCTGTAAAATTTAAACTGTCTAAAATAATATGGCCCGAAGTTTCTCCCCCTAATTCCACATTTTCTTTATCCATTTTAAATCTAACAAATTTATCCCCGACATCAGTCCTAAAAAATTTCAATTTTCTCTCTTCACAAAAAGTTGCAACAGCTTGATTTGTCATTACGGTTCCTACAACTCCAGGTAAATTCAAATATTCGGCAAGAAACATCAAGATAATGTCTCCGTTTATTAAATTACCATTTTTGTCTTTTAAAATAATTCTGTCTCCGTCTCCGTCTAAGGCAACGGTATTGTTTTGAATATAAGAAGTTGCAGCAGCCCCACATTTATCATTAATATTTGTGCCGTTTGGTTGAATATTAATTGC
>JAADEE010000077.1 GCA_013153575.1 Chlorobiota bacterium | reverse complement strand
TCAATACTATCATCAAAAAACTGTTGCATTCTTTGTTCTTTACTATTAGTCCCATTTTCATTTTTTACTATTTCATTAGCATTTCTATTAGGAACAAAATGACATTCCCCTCCTGTTGTACTAACCATTTTATAAACCCTCTTCTTCTGCACCACACTCAAATCAGTAAAGTCTATCAAATCAATATTTTCCAATTCTTCATCGGTTGGAACATATACCAAATCATTAGGAGATAAAGTAAATAACAACTTGCCTTTTGATTGATCAACCGGCACAGGTGTACGCTCTTCTTTTGGTAAATTTGCAACCTGCTTTTGATGTTCAATAACTTCGTTTAAGGGTATTGTTACAAAATTTCGTTTTTTATTTCCTTTTTTGTCAGCGGTTTCATAAACAGCAAAATATAAATTGGTGCCTTTGGCTGCTTCAACATATTTTTTACTTTTAGGACTGTTTTCATTTTCTGATAAAGGAAATTTTGAACCGATTTCAAATAAGCGTACTTTATAAATTGGCTGATGCTTTCTGCCATTGTTAAGCTGTATAATATTTTTATTCATTTCTTCAATGCCATTCGGGCTGAATGCACCTTCAAAATCTTCTTTGCCATTTTCATCCGTATAATTTTTCAAATGGTTTTCAAGAATTTTAATAATTCCTTTGTCAGTTATTTTATCTAGATGTTTTCTGCTCTTTATTTCGGTTAAGTCTGTTCTAATCGCAGTAGCAACCTTATTTTTAGGAACATCAAAATGAACTTTCCCATAAACCATTTCTTTATGTAAAGGTTTCCTGATAGCCCAGTTAACTCCTTCTTGCTTTACAGTTTTCTTTTTATAATTTCCGTTTTCATCAATTACCCATTTTTGATAGTAATTAGTAGCTTTATTAATCACCCGCAAATTTTGTTTAAAACTGATTATAATATTGTCTAAGCTCTTTTTTACGTCAATGGGGAAACTGCTCCACGGGAACTGAAAGTTTTTAGTATAATGACCTTCTTTGTTTTTAATCAATAATTTAGGCTGTAATTCGTATTTTTCTTTTTCGTTGTTTAATGAATTTAGATATTGAATGTGCTGCCGGGTTGTGCAGGCAATCACAATAGCATCTAATGCATGATGTCTGTGGTCAATTCTCTTTTTATTAAACCCTTTTTGTAATTCGTCAGGGACAGTTGGTACAAGGTGTCCTTTTTCATTTAAATAAGTAAAATTGTTTGTGCCGGTAAGTTTATTTAAGCGTTCAAACCTTGGCAAAATAATTTCATTCCATTTATCATTTAAACCCCAGTCTTGTTTTAATTGAGATGTAATGGCGCCTGAAACAGGAATGAGATTTTTGGATGTTTCGCTTTGCTCATTTTCAGCTCTAACAATATTGCTTAAAAGACTTTTTACAAATTTACTGATGTATCGCGTGTCATTTATTTGCCGCTCGATAAAACTTTCCGGAATATCTTCTGCAAGCAGTTTTTTCAGCTTTATTTTATTTTTAATAAAATAACGTCTGCAATGTTTTTCATATTTCTCCATTGTAAAAAGCAATACAGACTTGCCCTGTCCTAAATCAACCTTTGAGCCGCCTTTATCTTTTATAAACTCATAAGCAGTTTGGTTCCCTTTAAGTAGATTAACTTCACTTTCACAAATAACTTTATTGCTCAATGAATTATCAAAATATCTTGATTGAGGTATTATGTGCTCTATCTGATAATCTGATGTAAACAATCTGTTTAAAGGAATAATCTCGCCTGTATATGGAGATACGTATCCTTGTTTAAGCCATAGTTTATAACGGATAATATCATTCTTGCTTGGTTTTGGATTTTTTCTGATTTTTTCAATTTCATCTAAACTTATGTTTTTAAACTCAGCATCCGGATTTTGATAAATGCCTTCCTCGTAAATCTTTAATATCTCCTGATGACTGGGAGAGTAATCTTTTACCTGCTCCACTCCTTCATTCATCAATTCTTTTAGTATTTGTTTAATTCTGTAATTTGTATTTTCATTTTCAATATTTCGTTGGGTCATAGATTTTCTTTTTTCTGCAGGATTTTTTAGTTCACGACCTAATTCAATATGAATTTCATCAAACTTACCGTATTCTTTCCATATATCTCTGACAGTTCTTAATGTTTCTGTAACAACTTGTTCAACTATCGGGTTACGAAGACTGTGTTGTTTAAACTTTTGTAAATAACTGTCAATATCATCAGGAGATTCCCATTTCAATATGTCGGCAACTTCGGAATGTCTTCCATAAACTGCATAAGCTGCTTGATAAGTATTTAATCCCGAAAACGAATTTTTATCTTTAAACGGAATAAAGCTTTTAAGGATTTGTTTAGGAATGTCATCATCAGATACTGTTTCTATTTTATTTCTGTCATAATTTATATTGTTTAGTCTTTCGATAATATCATTAATTCGTTGTTTGATTTCCGGAGAAATTTCAGTTTCATTCCAATATTTACCTAAACGCATTAAAGGTAAAAGTTTTTTAATGGCTTTTTCTGAATAAGCAGCATAATCACTTTTAAAAGGCGGGAACTTCTCAAATGCTTTGACAAAACTATCTTTATTAAAACTGTTTTTATCTGCAAAATGTTCAAGTGCCTTTTTATATTGAATTTTATCCTTTACAGAGTATATTATATGCCACAATTTTAGAATAGTTTCATCCGTAATATCTATAATATTAAAATTGTCTGTTTTTTCAAGTCTTGATATAATCTGTGCTCTGGTTTCACAAACAGGATAGGTTTTGTCTTCAACATAATTCCAACGGAAATTATCTTTTTGTTCCTTATCTATAAATTTTTCTTTAGACAAAAAATTAATTAATTGTGATTGTTTAATCTCTTTTTTACTTCGTAAAAAATCAAATAATTTAACAAAATCATTTTCCGATTTAAAAAGCTCACTTGTTACGTCTACATCTATTCTTGTTCGCCCCTCTATTGTTTTTTCTTTCTGATAAATTCGTAGATTATGAATAAATTGCCATAATCTGAATTCTTGAAATAATGGATGTGATTTGGAAATGGCACGAACAGGCTGTTTAATTATTTCAGAATGAGTTTCACCTGTAACAGAGTTTTTGATTTCTTTTTTAAAAACACGATATTCATATTGACAACCACCTATATTGGACTTCTGACTTTTTAACGGACGTTGATAAAAAATAATGTCTTCAACAAACAAATGATTAAAACCTCTTTGCCTAATATTGTTTTTATGCGCTTCATTATGCTTGTACAACTCATTTAATGCCAGAATATACAACTCTTTACCTTTAGCTGTGTTAATATTTAATTCATTGTGAAATTCAATTTGTTTTTTCAGTATTTTAATTAATTCTTCTTTGTAAAATTTCCGTTCAATTGTTTTAATCAACCTACCTCTTATTTTCTGATTAGGCGTTTTCAATAAAGTATCGTATATAAAAGTTCCTACTGAACGGTTTTCGCCTTCTTGAAGGTAGGTTTCCAAATCTTGTTCTGTTTTCTTTTTTATGGCAATCCAGTCCTTTTCGGAATCTACATTTTTGAAAGTTCTTTTAATCTCACCTGATTTTGTTACAGATGTTGTAACAATAAACTCTTTTGTTTTACCCAACCAATTTTCCGGTTTGGCAATTGGTTTATCATATTTCCAACCATTTTCAAAAATAACATCATAAAGTTTATCTCCTGACTTCTTTATTACGGCATCAGTCTCTACAACTTCTTTAACTTTTAGTATTTCAAAAGTTTTTTCTTTGTTTTCATCAACTTCTTCTTCCTCGCCTCTTAATTGATAATATCCCCGTTTCTGATTAAAATTAAGAATTATCCAAGCTAATTCTTCTTTCTCAATTTTTTTAGTCAAAGCTTTTTTTCGCAAATAATAAATTGTCCAATCATAGGGTATTTTTGTTTCTTCTCCGTTCTTTTTAATATAAAACAATTCAGGATGCTTTTCTTTAAAATTCTTTATCATTTCATTAAAAGCATCTTTGAAAAGAAATTCATATTTTCTGTTTTCAATTTTTTTATAATTAATTTTTACTTCATATTTGAATTGCCCTAATTTTTTATCAAAATCAATAGCATTTTTATAGTGTTGAGGCAAAAAATTAAGAATATTTAATACTCTGTGTAATCGCTCTCTTCGCAAATTTTCTCTTTGGTACAATCGCCTTACTCCTCTGTAATTGGTTCGTTCGGCAGTTTGAGAAATTGACTGTCCGGAATCGAATTTTCCTAGAATGTCTTGACTCATCGGAATAATTCTACTCCCTGCATCAATAATTTTACCTTCTTTTTGTTCAAAATCATGTTCTACCAAAGCCCATCCAATGCTATTGGTTCCTAAATCCAATCCTAAAATTTTTTTCATGCCAATAAAATTAAATCCTTACGGTAAAGATATAAATCTTG
>JAADEE010000161.1 GCA_013153575.1 Chlorobiota bacterium | reverse complement strand
GGTGAATTGCAGAATATAAAGTGTTAATAAATTTTGCACTTATTCCTTCTTTTTCGCCTGCTTTTATGGCATTTTTAACAATATTTTCCCATCTTCCTGTTTGAAGAATTGTCATTTTGTTTTGCTTTTTAAGTTCGCCTATTTTTTTTGCAGTTTTCATTCTTTTAGAAATTGTTTCAATAAGCAAATCGTCAAAATCATCAATTTTAGTTCTTAATTCTTCCAAAGTTTCTTTATAATGAGGACTTGTTGCATCACTTGGTTTTCTGTGCCTAATTATTAATTTATCAGTAAGTTCTTTTAAGGCTTTTGGTGTAAGTTGTTGTTTTGCATCACTTAGTGCAACATCAGGGTTTATGTGGGTTTCAATCATTAAACCATCATAATTTAAATCCATTGCTTTTTGCGAAACTTCTTGAAGCAAATCTCGTCTTCCTGAAATATGACTTGGGTCGCAAATAATAGGAATGCCTTTTAATCTTCTTTTAAACTCAATAGGAATTTGCCATTTGGGCTCATTTCGGTATTTTGAATTTGAAAGACTTGAAAAGCCTCTGTGAATAACTGCAATATCTTTTATTCCCGCGTCTTGAAATCTTTCAATTGCACCAATCCAAAGTTCAATGTCAGGATTTACAGGATTTTTTATCATTATAGGAATATTCATACCTTTTATTGCATCGGCAATTTCTTGCACAGCAAAAGGATTTACGCTTGTTCTTGCACCAATCCAAAGAATATCAATTCCTGCTTTTATTGCTTCGTAAACATGTTTTGTATTTGCAACTTCGGTTGTTACAAGCATTCCTGTTTCTTCTTTAACTTTTTTCAGCCATTCTAAACCTATTGAACCTACGCCTTCAAAATTATTAGGTCTTGTACGAGGTTTCCAAATCCCAGCTCTAAAAATCTTAATTCCTTGATTGTTAAGTTCTTTTGCTGTTTGTAAAACTTGCTCCTCAGTTTCTGCACTGCAAGGTCCTGCAATTAATAATGGTCGTTTTGTATTGAATATGCTCATTTTGTAAGATTTTGTATTTTGCACTTTCAGTGCTAATTCGTATTAACTTTATACTTTCAACTTTTCCCTTTCAACTTTTCCCTTTCAACTTTCTCCTTTTAGCTTTTAACTCTTAACTAATAATCCGTTTTATTTTATTTGCATCTAAAATCATAGTATTAATTTCTTCTTTACTATTATTTGAAATTCTTTCTTTAAATTCTTGAAGTTTTGAAATGTAGGTATCAAGTACATCAATAATATTTTCAGAATTTTGATTAAAGATAGGTGTCCACATATCAGAAGAACTTTTTGCAAGTCTTACAGTTGAACGAAAGCCACCACCTGCCATATTAAAAATGTGTTTTTCGTCTTTTTCTTTTTCTAAAACTGTGAGAGCCAAAGCAAAAGAACTTATGTGTGAAATGTGTGAAACATATGCAGCATGTACATCGTGCGATTTTGCATCCATATGAATTATTCGCATATTTAATGCTCCGTATAAATCTTCAACAACTTTTATGGCAATATTTGAACTTTCTTCTTTGTTGCAAATTATTGTAGATTTCCCGTCATATAAATGAGAAATTGCTGCCCACGGTCCTGAATATTCTGTCCCAGCCATTGGGTGCGATGCTACAAAATTCTTTCTTTTAGGATGTTCTTTTATAAGTTCGCAAATTTTATATTTTGTAGAACAAACATCAGTAATAATCTGACTGTCAATCTTATTCATTATGTTAGGAAGCATATTAATAGTAGCATCAACGGGTGTTGCAAGGATAATTAAGTCTGCTGAATTTATTCCTGTTTCTAAATCAACTATTTCATCAACTAAACCTATGTTTTTTGCGGTTTCGGCATGTAATATATCACTATCAACACCAAAAATCTTTTTTGCAAAATTTCGTTTTCGCAAATCAATTGCCATTGAACCGCCCATTAATCCTAAACCTATAATTGTTATGTTCATATTTTATAGTATTTAGATTTGCTAAATCTTTAAGATTTAGCAAATCTTATTTAAAACTGTATTAAAAGTTGTTGTATCAGTACAAAGAGAAATTCTTATAAATCTGTTTCCTTCTGAACCAAAAATTCCACCGGGTGTAATAAATATTCTATGCTTTTCTAATAAATAATCTGAAAGTTCGTATCCATCTTTGTATTTGTTTGGTACTTTTGCCCAAACAAACATTCCGCTTGACGATTTGCTATATTCACAATTTAATTTATCAAGAATTTTCCAAACAAGTTTTCTTCTTTCTTTATAAATATTATTTAAGTTTTTGTACCATGTATCATCAATTTTTAATGCTTCAATTGTAGCTTTCTGAACAGGCAAAAACATTCCAGAAATCATATTGCTTTGAATTTTTTGAATTGCATTTATATATTTCTCATTTCCAAAAACAGCACCCATACGCCAACCTGCGATATTGTGAGATTTGCTTAAAGAATTTAACTCAATTGCTGTTTCAAAAGCATTTTCTGTTGAAAGTATGCTTAAATAATCTTCATTTAAAATGAAACTGTAAGGATTATCATTGCAAATTAAAATGTTATTTTCAATCCCGAAATCAATAAGTTCTTTAAATAAGGTTTTATTTGCTTTTTTTCCTGTTGGCATATTTGGGTAATTTACCCACATAATTTTTACTTTTGAAAGGTTTGTTTTGCTTAATTCTTGCAAATCTGGTAGCCAGTTATTTTCTTCTTTCAGATTATAACTTACAGGTTTTGCTCCTATGATTTTTGCAACAGATGCGTATGCAGGATATGCAGGATTTGGAATTAAAACTTCATCATCTTTATCTAAAAAGGCTAATGAAATATGCATTATTCCTGCTTTTGAGCCCATAAGTGGCAAAATTTCATTTTCAGGATTTATCTTAACATTAAAATATTTCTTATACCATTTTGCAAAAGCATCTCGAAGCTCAAAAATTCCTTTATATGTTTGGTATCCATGAACATCTTCTTCAAGAGCAAAAGAACTTAATGCTTTCATAACTTGTTGAGGTGGTGGTAAATCAGGATTGCCTATTCCTAGGTTTATTACATTAATTCCTTTGTTTTTCAATTCGTTAATTTCGTTTAACTTTTTTGAAAAATAATATTCTTGAATTGTATTTACTGCTTTTGAGCTTTGAATTTGTTTCATTTTTATGCTGAATTTTAGATTTGCTAAATCTTTAAGATTTAGCAAATCTTCCATTATTTATTTAACTTATGTAACTTTGTTAATGATTTATTGCTTTCTTTATATTCACCTAAAACTTTGAAATTCGTCGTTAATGGAATAACTGCTTTTTTTGCTTGTTTATATCTTTTGTAATCATCAAAAACCAAATCGACATAAAAAGAATATTTCCAAGGTTTTCCCATAATTGGATGCGATTGTATTTTATGAAGATTTATATCGTAATATGCTAAAACCGATAAAATACTTGATAAACTTCCTGTTTTATTTGAAAGGCTAAAACAAACCGAAGATTTATTTATTTTTTTTGTTTTTTTCTTTGGCTTTCTTTTAAGTTCAAAAAATCTTGTATAATTAAGTTTATTGTCTTCAATGCTTTCAGCAAGAATTTTAAGATTATACCTTTTTGCAGCAAAACTACTTGCAATTGCTGCTGTGTTTTTTTCGTTGGAATTTGCTATGTCTTTGGCACTTATTGCTGTGTCGAAACTTTCTACAAGTCGTATTTGAGGATATTCTTTAAAGAATTTGCTACATTGGTAAATTGCCATTGGGTGAGAGTAAACTTCTTTTATTTCTTCAATTTTTTCACCGTTTTTGGCAATTAAGTTTTGTACAATTCTAATATAAATTTCTCCTGTTATGTGCAAGTTTGATTGCTCAATAAGTGCATAGTTAGGAAGTATTGAACCTGCAATTGTGTTTTCTATTGCCATAATTCCTCTGTCTGCTTCACCGCTTTCAACACTATTAATTAAATCGGAAAATGTTTTGCAAGGTACAAGTTCAATTTCTTTGTTTTTATAATACCTTGCACTTGCTTCTTCGTGAAATGCTCCGTGTATGCCTTGTATTGCAACTTTTATTTTTTTCATATATTAATTATCTTAAAATAAAAAATCCCGATTTTTAGTCGGGATTTAAGTTTATAATTTTGCATATAATTATTATTTCCGACTGTTAATTAACATCGTAAACCAGAAATAAAAAAAATATGAGTTTAAATTTTGCATAATTGTTAAAAATAAAAAAGCTTCGTTTTTTACGAAGCTTTCAAAATAAAATATAAAAATATCATATTAAGAAAGCAAGTTCTTAAAATAAAAAAAGAAATATTTTGAAAATAATGTGTTCATCTTTTTGTTTTAATTATGCAACAAATAAAAATATATTTTTTTTAATTTGCAAATAAATATTTTTTATTTCTTAAATAATATCTTTGTAAAAGAT
>JAADEE010000219.1 GCA_013153575.1 Chlorobiota bacterium | reverse complement strand
CATTTAAAATTAGATAAAAAAAGCAATAAAAATATTAAATATATTTTTTTCATTCTTTCATTTAAAATATTTTCTCCCAATGTCGAGTATTTGTAATATGTGACTTTAATTTCCATATTGTAAAATCAGGGATTGCAAATCCGTGCTATCGGGTTAAACTTTCTAGGGACATAATTTTATATTATTACAGCTAACGGTTTGGGTATTGCCAAAGGCGGGGATTTTTAGCACCAAGGTTCAATAGAATAACGAAAGTTGAAACTTTCACAAATGCCCAATCAAAGCCACTCAGCCTTAGCTATTGGCAATACTTTTTAATGGCAGTTTTATTCCATTCCTAAATACTCTAATTCTTTGTCAATTAATAATTCTATATTGAAATAATATTCTTCATTTATTTGCTTTGAAACTGCTATTTGAAGCTCATATTCATTAGAATTATTCAATTCTAGATAAATTCTATTGTCTAAATAATTAGACTCGCTATTTTTCCAGTCAAAATTATTTAAAGAAATATGTCCTCCGTTAATTGATGTTAATTCTAAATAATCAGCTGTAAAATTTAAATTCCTGTTTAAATCAATAAAGGCATAAATATTAAAATCTAAAAAATCCATCTTACTCAAAATGTTATACATTTCCGTATCATATACAAAGCTGACGCTTCCCTTTATTTTATATTTACTTTTATCAAAAACATTATTTAGTCCCTCATAAAGTTGCTTTGAAGCATTAGCAACACCTCCATTTAATCTTATATAATCTTCATCAAATTTTAATTTAATTCCGGAAGGTCTTATTTGGTTACTACCTTTAGGAACAAAATCAGCACTTGCTGAAAATGTTACTCCATTACTTTTATATGAAAATGTTGCGTTTGGAATAAGGTTGGTATCTATTAAATTATCTACAAGAGTTACCAACTCGTCATTTCTCAGATTAATTAGTCGTTGTGTTTTGATCGTTTCAAAAATCTCAATTAGTTCTTTCTTCATTTGCAAGAAGTCCTCCGTTATTGAAGGTACAACTGTCGCACTTAGTTTGGACTGTTCTATTTCTAGCGAGTAGTACAAATAATTTACTCTTTCACTCTTCTCTAATTTATTTGAAAATGAAAACCTTTGTGCACTTGGAGCTATCTCAAACAAATTTAGTAACTTATCATAGTCCGAAAGATAAAAAGTTGAATTGAAGTGGTGAAAGTTAATTTCGAACATTGAATTAAGTTTATCTATAAGCTCAGGCGTTTTCAAAATAAATCGGTAATAAAAAGACTTCTTATCACCCATACATAAAGAATCATTGATTAATTTAATATCTTTAAATAATTGAGAAAGAGGAATGTTTTTTTCTTTGAGTCCATATACCCTGTGTGTAGTTCCCATTTTTTTCTAATTGCTGCTAACGTTCCGGTGCTTGCCAAAGTTACTGGCTTCGGAAACGATTATTTTCTGTTAAAGATAAAGTTTCTTGTGTAATGTATACGAGATTTACTACAAAATTCGCAATCTTTCCAAAAGCCTGTTTATATATTACCGAAGGCGGAGATTTTTAGGACAAAAGTCCAATCGAAGTCGTTCGTTCACCCAATGTCTCGGATTTGTAATTTCCATATTATAAAATCACGGATTACAAATCCGCGCTATCGGAGCAATAAAAATATCAAATATATTTTTTTCATTCTTTCATTTAAAATATACTCCCGATGTCGCAGATTTGCAATCTGTAACTTTAATTTCCATATTGTAAAATTGCGAAACCGAGCTATAAATTTTCTGCGATAAACTGTTGGCAATAGTCTTTTATTTGTTGTCTTACTTTTCTAAACTCCTCTTTAATTTCTTCTTCTTTTCCGGTAACCTTTGCCGGATCTGGAAAGTTTTGATGAAATTTTTTTGCCTTGCTCGGAAAAAACGGACAACGTTCTTTTGCGTTGTCACAAACTGTAATTACAAAATCAAACTCAATGTCGGAATATTCTTTAATGTTGTTTGAAGTGTGTTTTGAAATATCAATGTTATCTTCCTGCATTGTGGCAACAGCTTTGGGGTTTACCCCGTGTGTTTCAACCCCCGCACTGTAAATATCTGCTTTATTATTTGCAAAATATCTGAGATATCCTTCTGCAATTTGGCTTCTGCAACTATTGCCCGTGCAAAGCACCAGAATTTTCTTTTTATATGTCATACGAATAACCAAATGATGTTTATGATGAAAAATTTCGGATCAAAACCGAATATGAGCTGTAGCACAATAACCGAAGTTGTTATAATAATTGGCTTTTTGTGTTTTATGAAAAAAGATTTCATCAGCAGCAAGCATTTTTGTCGGAACTTACAGTTTCATCAACATTGGCGTTACAGCCGCAATTATTTTTAACGTTTTCCGATGAAACGGTACAGCAAGCCGATTGCGTTGTGAGATCAGATAAATTTACTTTTTGTTTTTCCTGCGGAATTCCGCATTTGTCATTTGCCAGACAAGCCGTTGTTTTGTTTTGCAAAATAAAATTTACCCCGTCAAAAGCCAGCCCGTATTTTCCGATTGTATTGCTTTGATATTCAACTTCAATTTCAGTATCCTCAATGTTCAATTGCTTTTCCGAAAGCTCGATGATGTTTAAAAGCTTTATGGGTTTCAAACGATGTTCGAGGTCGTTTGCATTCCACAACTGAAAGTTTACCATTTTTTCTTGGCGTACTGTTCCGCCGCAATCGATGAAGTTTTTAGTAACCATTCCGATTTCGGTAACGTGAAAATGTTCAGGAACGAAAGTTCCGTTTTCCAATTTAAACGTAACATTGTCTAATGTAGGCAAAAGTGCTTTTACTTGTGATAATTTCATTTTTATTTGTTTTTAGTTCAACAGCAGTTGTTTTTCTTGTTAGAAAGTTTTACTGAAATGTTGGCGAAATAATTTTGCAGCTTTTCGATAGCTTCCTCTTCAATGCAATAACAGATTGAATTTCCCTCAATGCTGCCTTTTATCAGTCCTGCATTTTTGAGTTCTTTCAGATGTTGTGAAACAGTAGGCTGTGCAAGTGGCAGTTCGTTTACAATATCACCACAAATACAAGTATCAACTTTCATTAAATATTCTATAATTGCCACCCTTGCAGGATGTCCCAACGCTTTTAAAAGTGTTGCAAGCGTATTTTGTTGGTCTGTAAAATGGTCTGTTTTAGTTGCTCCCATTTTTTTTCTTTAATTTTATATTGCAATATTACGATATAGATTTTAAACTTACAAACTTTTATTTTCTTTCTTGTAAGAATAAAGACAACCTATGTCACAATCCGCGCTATCGTCATCTCCGCTAGTTCCAAACAAGGTTGTTTTAGATTTCCGGAGTACTCCGGAGGTCTTGCGCAACTTGCGGGAAACCAAACACGGTCGCAGGAGATTACAAACAAGGTTGTTTTAAACTTCCGGAGTACTCCGGAGGTCATGCGCAACTTGCGGGAAACCAAATACGGTTGCAGGAGATTCCAAACAGGGTTGTTTTAAACTTCCGGAGTACTCCGGAAGTCTTGCGCAACTTGCGGGAAAGTAAATACGGTTGCAGGAGATTACAAACAAGGTTGTTTTAGATTTCCGGAGTACTCCGGAGATCTTGCGCAACTTGCGGGAAAGCAAATGCAGTTGCAGGAGTTTACAAGCAGGGTTGTTTTACATTGCCTGCAAACGCAGGAAATCTCGCGCAGTCTGCGGGAAACGAAATGCATTTTTCAGATTATACTATTTCGCAACAGTAATGGTGAGCTTCTTTTTCTTTTGCTGGATGTGTATAGTTTTTCCTTTTCCGAAACCCAGTTCATCAAGCCATTTTCCTCTGAGGCGGATTTCCGGAACGATGATAAGTTGGTTGCTGCTTTTCTGAAATCTTGAATGGATTTTTAGTTTTCTTGAATTCATCATTTTTATTTCAAAGATATAAAAAACATTTTTAAAAGATACTAATATGATCCATCTTTTTAATGGTAACATAAATGGTGGTTATTTATAAGATTTGTAAAAATTATTAATTATACAATTTACAAATATGGCAAATGGGTTTTCTAAAGAGGCTGTGTTAAAAAATCTAGGTAAAAGAATTAAAGAGATAAGAATAGCTAAGGGATACACAAGCTATGAGTATTTTGCTTACGAACATAATATTTCACGCGCTCAGTTTGGAAGATATGAAAGAGGAGAAGATTTAAGATTTAGCACACTGGCAAAAATAGTTCAGGCTTTTAATATGAGTTTAGAAGAATTTTTTGCTGAAGGATTTGATGATAAATTTTAAAAAGTTTAAAATTTATCCAGATGGGGATGAGTTGGCTGTATTTTTCTAAAATCTCAAATGTGTGTAAACTTTTACAAATGGACGTTTTACAAGATGAAATACTAAAAAAATTTGGAGAACACGTTAAAAATTTAAGGCTCAAATCTGGACTTACCCAAGATGATGTTGTTCTTAAC
>JAADEE010000261.1 GCA_013153575.1 Chlorobiota bacterium | reverse complement strand
ATATTTTTTTGGTAAACATTTAGGTTTTAATTGAATTTTATTAAGGATTTTTGTTCATCCTCCTATTTTTTTTAACGTCTTTTTGTTCTTGATTTGAAGCATTATTTAACGAATTTTCAGCTACATTAGGGGTAATATTTTGCCCTAAATTTTTATTCCAAATAAAAACTTCTGATTTATCAAGAGGTCTATAATCTACATTCCACTTAAAATTAGGAAGCATTAATTCATTTTTAGATAGTGTTAATGGTGGGTGTATTTTACCAACCGGTTTTTCAAAAAACCATATTTTATCAACCTTGCTATCTTTCATGTAAATTTCCATATCTTTACATTCTATAAAATTAACACCTATAAGTCTATTTTTTTCATCTTTTATAAAATAAACCGCTTTTCCATTGTTTAATACGTCAATCTGAGAAAGTTTTTTATCATCAATATAAGCAACCATATCATCACCATATATTTGGTTAAATCTTATAGAATCTGATTGAGAAATTATAAAAGCATTCCCATTCATATCAATTCTGTCAACTTGGTTATGATAGGTTTGTATAAGTATTTCATCAGCAGAAAGTTGGTTTGAATCTGACCATAGAACAGGGTTAATATACATTTGAATTACGGAATCTTTTAAATCATAAATTAGAGAATCGCACATTGATTGAAAATCTGTTTTATATGTTTTAACATGATGAAATGCTTGAATTACTCTATACTCCTTTGTTTCACCATCTTCAAAAAGAGTATCTTTGTATGATTGTAATGTATCGGCATGAAGGTATAAAGAGTCTAAATCAGAGCCAACCATAGTAAATAATGCACTATCAGTCATCATTGAATATCCTGTTTTTTCATTATAGTATCCATGATTTCCTTGCAAAAGAACGTTTTGAACAGAATCCCAAAATGTAACATTTTTATAGGCTTTACCTAAACCTATATTCCTATCGTAATAAAGGCTGTCTCCTTTTAAGATTTGGTCTTTGTTTTTTAAATATGCGTTTTGATTAAACTGTGAAATGTTATTTAAATGGTCGTACCAACCATTTTCGCAATAAATATAATTTGAATCACCTATAATTTCAGTTGGTCCAATAAAGTATGAAACTTTTGTTTTTGTATTGTGCTCTAATGTATCTGACAGAACTTTAAAACGAGGATTAAAAATTTCAACATCTTCTTTAAAAAAAAGTTTATCCTCATTGGCATAATAATAGCCATAAACACTTTTTAATGTGTCCTCTCCGTTTATTGTTGTTCCTCCTTCAAAATAATGCCCGATATTAGTTCCTAAATCAAAATCTAAACTATCGGTCATTAATGTTAGGCTATCTTTAATTAAAGTTACATTACTACGTACTTTTGCTAATTTAATTTCTCCTGAATAATGAAGTGTATCTCCATAAAGAAAAACTGTATCACTATTTTCTGTGAGTTTTATAATTTTTACATTTCCGAAGGCATCGAAAAAACTATTGCCATAATCAAGCAATGCACTATCGCAATACATTGTGGAGTTTTCGTGCCTAAAAACCACGCTATCTGTAAGCACTTTAATATCAACACCTAATTCTTCTGTTGTAAAAAGATATTTTGAATCAAATTCTATTTTTTTTTGTGAAAAAATTGAGTTTGAAATTAAAGTTATAAATATGAGAATTAATATTTTCTTCATTTTTTATTTTAGAAAACATTCTATAATAGTTGCTTTATTATTTCGTCAACTGTAATGCCTTCTGCTTCAGCTTTATAATTTCTTATTATTCTATGACGTAAAATTGGTAATGCTACGGCTTTAACATCATCAATATCCGGTGAATATCTTCCATGAAGTGCAGCATGGGTTTTTGCTCCAATTACAAGATATTGTGATGCTCTTGGTCCTGCTCCCCATTCTAAAAACTTATTTGTTATTTCATGTGCTTTTTCTGTTCCCGGCCTTGTTGAAACTGTTAAATTTACTGCGTATCTTAAAACATTATCATTTATAGGTATTCTTCTTATAAGTTCTTGAAAATATAATATTTCTTCGCCTGAAATTACATTTTCTAATTTTACGTTATTTTGTGTTGTTGTTTTTTGAACAATTTCAATTTCATCTTCAAAGTTAGGATAATCTAACCAAATGTTAAACATAAATCTATCAAGTTGTGCTTCCGGCAATGGATATGTTCCTTCTTGTTCTATAGGGTTTTGTGTTGCAAGTACGAAAAAAGGTTTGTCTAACTTATAATTTATTCCTCCAGCTGTAATTGTTTTTTCTTGCATTGCTTCAAGAAGTGCAGCTTGTGTTTTTGGTGGTGTTCTGTTAATTTCATCTGCCAAAATAATATTTGCAAATAATGGTCCTTTTACAAATTTAAATTTTCTGTTTTCATCTAATATTTCTGTACCAATAATATCGGAAGGCATTAAATCAGGTGTAAATTGTATTCTTTTATATTTTAAGCCTAATACTTCGGCAAGTGTATTTACAAGTAAGGTTTTTGCTAAACCCGGCACTCCAACCAAAAGACAATGTCCGTTACTAAATATTGAAATTAGGACTTCTTTAATAATATCATCTTGTCCGAAAATGACTTTATTTATTTCTTTAAAGAAATTCTCATAAGTTTTTTTTAGGGCATCTATTGCCTCAACATCATCTTTATATTGTATCATATTAAAATAGGTTATTTCAGAATTTTATTGAATGTAAAATTATCAAAATAATGAAAGATAACGAAGTTAATTAATAATAAATTATTTTAAATAATGTTTTTTATGATTTTTTAACTTAATAAACCAAAATAAAAATAGATTCTTAATTTGAAATTAGAATCTATTTTATTGTTAAATATTAATTATAATAATTGGTTATTCTTCTAGCCATCCACTATATTTAAATTTACATTGCTTATATTCAGGAGCAATTTTTAGGTATGTTGTTTTTTGTATTTTTTTAATCCAATTGCTAACTACTTCTTTTTTCTTTTTTTGTTTTGCCATATCACTAATTAGCTGATAATCAGTTTTTATATCGGCTACATGAGGTTCTGTTTTTCCTAATAGTTTAATAATTTTAATTTCAGGTTTTCCTCTCATACTGTAACTGTCAAAAGGTTCTGAAATTTCGCCTACTTTCATTTGTTTAAGGACATAGTTTGTTGCAGGGTCTAATTGACTGCTTTTAAAACCTGATGTTCCGGTATAAGGATTTACAACGATACCTCCATTTTTATTAGATTCTTCATCTGTTGAATATCTTAATGCTGCTTCTTCAAAAGTCATTTCTCCATTTCTAATTATCCTTGCAATGCTGTCTAATTTTGCTTTTGCTTTAGCTTTTTCAGAACTTAAAGGTTTTGGAATTTTAAGTATGTGACGAATATGTATTTTTTCTCCTTTTCTTTCTAAAAATTGAATTATATGGTATCCAAATTCTGTTTCAACGATATCTGATATTTGACCTTCTTTGGTAAGTTCAAAAGCAGCTTCGGCAAATTCAGGTACCAAATCTCCCCTTTTTACCCAGCCTAAATCTCCATCTTTTTCTGCTGAAGCAATATCATCTGAGTATAAACTTGCAAGGAAACCGAAATCTTCTCCTTCTTCAACTCTTTTTTTAAACTCATTTAGTGTTTTTTTAATTTTCTGAACTTGCTTATCTTGAATTTTTGGGTGTATAACAATTTGAGCTATTTCTATTTCTGATTCAACTAAAGGTAAGCTGTCTTTTGGCATTTTACTGAAAAATGCTTTTACTTCTTTTGGTGTAACATTTATATCTGATGTTATTTGAGCTTCCATTTGTTGAGCAAGTAGCTGATCTTTTATTGTTGTTTCAAAATGGCTACGAATTTTACTGTATGGTTTATTAAAATATTTTTCCATAGCATCGCGTCCTCCCATTTGTTCTTCAAACATGGTCATTCTTCTGTCAAGTTCACTCTTTACTTGGTTATCTGTAACTTCAACACTATCTACATATGCTTGATTAACAAGTAGTGCTTGATATAACAATTCTTCAAAAACATAGCATCTTAAATTATCGCCATGGGTTTCACCTCTTGATTTATATTGTAAGATTTGTGTTTCTACATCTGATTTAAGAATTGTTTTTTGACCTACTGTTGCAACAATTCCGTCAATTGTATTGTTTTGTGAAAATAATGATGTACTTATTAGTACAAACAGAAGTAATATTTTAGTTTTTTTTATCATTTCGTTTTTATAAAATCTCAAAATTATGAGGTTGTAAATTATTTTGCAAATATTTTAATATTGTTGTTTTTTATGTCACTTTGATATATTTTTCTTTCTAATTCTGTAATTAAACTTGTTTTACGTTTGTTTAGTAAAATGAATTTTATTCTTTCATATGCAAGTTCTAATGGTATTGTTTCACCTTTTAATTTGTAATCTTTAAAAATTACAAAATAGAGATATTTATCGTCTCTGGTTTGAAACTTTTTACTTTGTTT
>JAADEE010000160.1 GCA_013153575.1 Chlorobiota bacterium | reverse complement strand
ATCTATTTTTTCAACTTACTTGTTACCAATAGTATACAACCCACTACCAATAAAATTAAAGTAATAGCTATAAAAGGTCTAAATGTTATCCAAGCAATTGCTATTGTTAATGCTGAAAACATCAAAGCAGCTAAAAAAGATATAATACCTACACCAAAACCAACAATACTCCCTAAAAAAGGAATCACATCTGCAACTACAGATAATACCTTAAACATCATAGATAAACCGATAAACATAATAATAAAACCAACTATTCGCAAAATCCAAGTTAAAACCGCATTACTCTCTTCTGCTTGCTTAAACATGGTATCAGCTGAAAGAATACCTTGCTCCAACATTGCAAGTTCATCTCCTGATTTTGTTTTGTATGGTTCTAATTTATTGCCAACTTGCGCACTTACCACACTTATTTCTGTGTCTCTAATAACTTGAAATGATATTCTAACATCTCCGACTTTAGGATTTGAAAGACTCCCACCAATATAATAATCGCCATTTCTCACTTTAAAGCCTGCATCGTCTGTCAGTTGATTTTTTTTAGCAGGCAAATGCTCATAACCTGAAATTTTATCTATTAGAGAAGATGACAGATAAAAAGCACCTAAATGAACTTTATTCGCTTTCTTTTCATATGAAGAATAAGGCATATCAACAGGATTTTCATGACCTGTAGACACTTTAAAATTACTTGAGTCTATTAAATTGCTACTCCAACTTTTTGAATATGTGTATGTTGTTTTGGTTGTAGTCCCTCCTCCCAATTTTTTTTTCTTTCTTCTTTTTTTATGTTCTTGCCATTGATACATTTCAACAGTTCGTTTTAACTTAATAGCTTTAACTGCTATTCCAAAATCCTCATCATTCAAAATCTCATCTGTAGTTGCCACCCCTGATATATGAACAAGTTTCCCCTCATTTAATGAATCAACATTATTTGCATCTACCGAAACAACAATATTTTTACCTTCTTTTAGAAGTTTATACCTTTTAACAGCCCTGCCCTCATTCCAAAATAATAGGATAAATGCACCTAAAAAAAAGATTAATCCGAAAATAATCCCTTTTATTGAAGAACCGATACGACCAAACCAAGATTGATTTGAATATTCAGTAAAACTATCAGACACCATAACCTCCTAATTTTTCTTTAATAATGAAAAAAAGTAATTACACTTTAACAAATTTCAAATAATTTGTACATTCCAAAAAAACCACATAAAAAAAGGAGAGGAACAACCTCTCCAAATAAATAAAATAATTATAACAAATACAGTTAATTAATAATGTCTGTTGGAATTGCAATAATATTTTGATTATTTTCAGAAAACATTAAAGCAAATCCCGTTGCTTTTTCAGTTGTTGAAACTTTAACATAACCAACACCAATCAATGAATCCTCAAAAATATCTGATAGCATTGCAACAAGTTTTTGGTTTCCATTTAAAGTGTATGATTTTTTATCCTGCAAGGCTCCAGTATAACTATATAACTTGAATGTAACATCATTAGACAATGCAGTCGTATTTAAAATAACAATTCCAGTTGATTTACCGCCTATATTTTCAATCAAAGGGAATAAAAGTTTTGTGCCTGTTTGGTAAGTCAACGGAATACTTGTTTCACCATTGGTGGGTAAAAATTTAACCGACAAGACACCTTTAACTTTATCTGTTGGAGATTCCATAACAATATATCCTTGCTCAGGTATGGAAAAATCAAATAAATCGGGAATTAAACTTGAAAAACCTCCATTAGCTGAAATATATTTTTCAACTGCACCATAATAAACTCCATTATTATCATAAATATGTAATATTATATTAATATCTTCACTTTCTCCGTTGCAAATTGTCAATTTAGTTTCCCAATAATTTTCACTCATTGTATAATGAGACAAGTAAGACATTATTCCATGCATACTTACTTTAAATGAAATAGTCTCACTTGCATCTGAAATATCTGTGATATTTATTCCTGTGCTATCTCCGTTATAAGCATTACTATTTGGAGTGGTATTTGGAGTAAACTCAGAACCTTTCACATAAAAGTCATTTGCATCCGCATAAGCTCCGGTTTCAATTTGCTCTAATCCATCAGCTTCCATTAGTCTTAATAATTTATGCTCAGTATAGGAATTATCATAAAGGTAATTACTGCCATTGGCATCTAAAACAGCATCTACATGCCAAATTAACAAACCACTGTTGGGATAAGTTGTATCATTGCCTTCTCTTTTCCTATATTGCACCATAAAAAATTCTGAATAAGGAGTTGTTTCATTATAGTCAGGCATAACTAATACAACATTTTGATCATTCTCAGAAGGATTTAGAATAACTTCATGTTCTCCGTCATTGATAATGACAGACGGTTCAAGCCAATCAAGAACAAATTTACTAAAGCAATTGTGATCTCCCCAACTTGCTGCCATCATATCAAGTCCGCCTACTCCTCCTTTTGGCCCTATACTTGAGTCGTAATCATAGTAATCAGGTAAACCAAGTGCATGCCCTGTTTCATGAATAAGTGTTTTGGGACTAAATTCAATGTTTGTTAAACTTGAATCATATGTATCAGGGTAATTATAATTTTCCCACTGCCAAGAGTATGCAGCCAACCTAACTCCATCAACAGAAAATGAACTATCACTAAAAGAAGTTTGATATCCCCACCAAAATTCCGCCCAATCTTCATGGGGTCCTGTCCAAACAATTGCAAAATAATCAATACTTCCGTTACCATCATTATCAAACTGTGAAAAATCCACACCTTGTTCATCATAGTAAGTAAAAATCTCTTTTATTAATGTCTCTCTGCCTGCAGTAGTTTTTACAACTTCACTTCTACTGTAAGGAGCTGAGTACCAACCTAAAACATTTCCCTGAAAATGTAATTGAGAATAAGAAGCTCTTTCATAGTAATTTTTTAAGCTCTCATAAGGATAAGCGGCACTATCACCTTCTCCCAATACCTTATTCTCAACAACAGCCTGTTCTGTATAATGAGGATAATCTTGAAATTCCACAAGTAAAACCAAAATATTAACATCACCTTTTGTAGGCATATTTCTCCACGCTGTTGGAGGAGCTTGCATTTTCATTAATGCAGCAGTATCTCCATCTGCCTCATATTTAAGTTTCTTAAGTTTATAGTTTACATAAGCTCCTGATCCGTCAGGCATCTTATAATTACCAAATGACTTTGCCTTTGCAATTCTACTGTCTAGACTTCCGTTTTGCTTGTATTTTACAAGCATTTCCTTTGTCATTGGCTCCATTGAAAATAAATGATTAAAAGAAAAAAGAAAAAATAGAATAGATACAAAAATACTTTTAAAAAACACATCACCCTCCCCAGAGTAAAATACAAAAATAATATAGCATGTTTTTTAAAAAAAAATAATCTCTTTAAAATGGAAATATTGAAATATATGTGAAAAGGAAATAGTAAAAAAAATCAGTAACTATAAAATAAAGCTAAAATTAATAATATATGGGAATATCAGTTTCATAAAAGGCTATTCCCATATATCATTAAAATCAAGAAATACTAAAAAACTTTACTTTTTTAAAACTATATATTTAAAATTCGACAATTATACTTCTTCCACAGGTGCATCTTGTGCTTCAGCTTTTAATAACTCAATTGCTTTTGCTCTGTCTGATTCAGTGGCAAAAAACATACTTGTAGCTACTATTTGCCCATTAGTTGCTTTCAAATTAAAAAAGAATTTCCCGTTTTTTGCACTTTTCAACTCATATCTTTCGTCAAACTTGGAATTCTTCTTAACCGATTCAATACCATTTTTAGCACTTGCCTTCTGAGCATAGTTTTCACTCTTAACTATTACTTTACCTCCATTATCCACAAAGTTAAAGGTAAATGGTTCTGCTGCTTCACTTTTTTTTAGCAATACTTTCATGTCAATCTCCTTATTATTTTTAGCTTAAAATACTAAGCTTTATCAACACAATATATTTTATTTCTACTAATGATAATTATTATATAATATTTTGCAAACAATGTCAAATTTACTATTTATTTTTCAAAGACAGAACATAAGTTATTATTTAATGCACATGGAAAATGAAGAATTTAACAAAAGATATCGGTAAAAGCAAAATCTGTTACATTGAATAAACCTTTGTCGGTTATTTTTAATTTTGGAATTACAGGCAATGCCATAAAAGACAAAGTCATAAAAGGTGCTTTTAAAGTTGTCCCGCTTTTTTTTGCAAATAAATTCAGTTCTTCATAAATCTCAGCAGTTTTTTTATAAGTTTCAAGACTTATAATTCCACCGATAGACAAAGGTAGAACCAAACCTGTATCTTCACTCCAAAAAGACAAGCCCCCTTTATTTTCTATAATTAAATTAACTGCATTACAAATTGAAACATTATCAACACCAACAGCGACAATATTATGAGAGTCATGTGCAACAGAAGACGCAATTGCACCTTTTTTTAAACCGAAACCGTTAATAAATG
>JAADEE010000293.1 GCA_013153575.1 Chlorobiota bacterium | reverse complement strand
ATATTTGTTTTTAAAATAAAGTTTAATAATTCTTTAGCTTGTAAATTATCTGGAATTGTAAAAGTATATTGTTCCATAGCATTTAAATTTTGTATTTACAAAGTTACAATTTTTTTTTAACAGATACATATATCATAGATTTTGAAATATATTTTTTCAAAAAATACACTTTTTTATTAAATACAAAATATTAGTTTTGAGTTTTGAAATACATTGTTTCATTTTATTAAAACTATGATTGTGTTTACCAATTGTTTACCAAACAAAAGATTTATTTTTGCGTAAATTATTGTTTTTTAGTTGGTTATGGTGTTTTGTTACAAGTCCGCTCGTGACCTCTGGGTATCAATGAGTTATGAAAAATTTCTTTCATAACTCATTTTTTAATAAAATAATTCCAACAAAACACTATCCTCAATAAACTTTCCTTTTTTAGAAATTTTTAATTTTTTATTTTCAAAATAAAGATTTTCTTGTTGTAAAAGTAACTTGCTTTTATTGATAATATGTTGATAGTATTTTTGCCCGAAACTATCTTTAATAAAATTTAAGTCTAAACCCCAAATTGTTCTTAATGAGGTTATTATATAGTCATTATATTTATCTGTTATACTTAATTCTTCTTTTTCAAAATAACCACTTCCCTCTTCTACTCTTTTTATATATTCTTTTATATTTGCAATATTAAATTGCCTAGATTTTCCATTATAAGAATGTGCAGATGCTCCTAATCCTAAATAGTGTTTTTGTTTCCAGTATGCAGAATTATGCCTTGAAAAAAAACCTTCTTTTGCAAAATTTGAAGTCTCATAATGTATAAAATTGTTTTTTTTTGCTTCTGAAATTAACAATTCAAATTGTTTTAAACTATTTTCTTCCGGTATTTCTTTTATTTTTCCTTTTTTAAGAAATTTTGAGAAAACCGTATTTGGCTCATATGTTAAATGATATGCTGATAAATGTGGAACTCCTAAATCAAAAAAAGATATTAAATTTTTTTGCCAGTTTTCAATAGTCATGTTTGGAAGACCATAAATTAAATCTCCACTTATATTTGTATATCCTTTATCTTGAAGAAGTTTTACTGCATTTATATTTTCAGAAGATGTATGCCTTCGGTTCATTAATTTTAAATCTTCATTAAAAAAGGATTGCAAACCTATGCTTATTCTATTAATTTCCGTATCTTTTAATTCATTTACATATTTTAAATTTATATCATCAGGATTTACTTCAATAGTTATTTCAGCATTATTAGTAATATTATAAATTTTAGAAATTTCATCAATAATATTCTGTATTTCTATCGGATTTAAAAGACTTGGTGTGCCACCTCCAAAATATATAGTTTCAATTTCTTTTTTTTCTATGTAATTTTGCCTTTGTTTAAGTTCTTTTATTAATGCTTTTACATATTCGTTTTTGTATTTTGTGGATATTGTTGTATAAAAATCACAATAAAAACATTTTTTTGCACAAAAAGGAATATGAATATAAATGCCTGACATATAATGATTTTACTAAAATATTATAAAACAATAATTGTATTAATAATTGTGCTATTATTAAGCCTTCTTCCTATTGATACAACACCAAAAGTAAAGTTATATAATATACAACATCTTGATAAGTTTGTTCACTTTTTTATGTATTTTTTCCTTACTGTTACAAGTTTAACAGATATTAAAAAAAATCAAAAAGAAAAAAATACAAAGTTAATTTTATTAGACCTGTTTTCTATAATTTTGTTAAGTGGTATTATTGAACTCATCCAAGAAAATTATATTTTAACTCGTTCAGGTAGTTGGTTTGATTTTTTAGCTAATATAACAGGCGTTGTAATTGGAACTCTTATGTTTTTTAGAAAAACTATATTTGCAGAACCTCGTCTAAATCATTAATTCCATCAGCAAAATCTCCTATTGATTGTTCTTTAAATGTTTTCATTAACATTGTTCTAACTTCATGCGATTTTTTCATAAAAGGACATAATGAAGCAAATTCCGGATTTTTTTCACAAATTTTAACACCTATTAAACATTCATGAAAAACTTCATCTCCATCAATTATCTTAACAATATCGTATAACGAAATTTCTTTCGGGTCTTTTGCTAAACTAAACCCTCCATGAGGACCTTTAACTGATGTTAATAACTTATTTTTAGCTAAAGTTTGCATAATTTTACCTAAAAAAGGTCCCGGTAATTCTAAATCTTCAGATATTCTTTTTATTCCTATTTTTTCTCCATCTTTTGAATTTATAGCAATATAAAGCATTGCTCTAATTCCATATTTGCAAGTATTTGATATCATATATTTTTTTTAAAAGCTACAAATATATACATATTTTATTATATGGAATAAAAACTCTTTTATTCTTTTATTTATTGTTGAAAAATAGACATTTTAACATAAAACGACTTGCTCCATGATTATTATAATTTTTTAAAAAACACAATTGTAAATCAAATATGTAGAAACACCTAAAAATAATATGATAGAGATACCAATTAAGAGTGCCAGAATAAAAGATTTTATAATTTCATGTTTTGGAGGTAATATTTTAAAAAATTTGTTAATAGTTTCTTTGTCATCTTTTTTGGTAAAAAAAGTAATAATAATCCAGGTTATACTTGTTAATATCGTTACAATAATTATTCTCCATTCATGACCTTGTAATGTTAAATCATTAAAAAATGAAGGATTATAGTATTCAAAAACAAAAAACAATAATGTATAGATACCAGAACTTATCATTGCTGAAATTTGTGACCATGCATTTATTCGCATCCAAAACCACCTTAAAATAAAAACAGGGGCAACACCAGCAGATATCGAAAATATAATTTTTATTAGTAAATCCAAACTGTTGATATATAAAGCTATAATCATTGATAGAAAACTTAAAACCAACATACTTAAAAATGATATAAAAATATAATGTTTTTCAGTTTTATTTTTAACTAAATGTTTTTTATAAAAATCAACAGTTAAGAAAGAAGCCCCCCAATTAAGTATTGATTCTGAACTTGTTATAAATAAAGCAAAAAAACCTAATAGTATTATTGTAGAAAATGATTTAGGAGTTGTTTCAAATACCGATTTTACAAATTCTAACTCACCATTATTTGCAAAGTTAGATTTTGCAAAACTTAATAGAGACATTATTATTAAAATGCCTATAACTGGTAATTCTAAAATTAAATGAGCAAGACCTGTCTTAATTGCACCCAAACGAGTCCCTGTTGCAGTGTATCTTGACATTTCAGGACCGCCACCATCAAAAGTAGATGAACTCCACCATTGTATTCCCAAATACACAAACAAAGAATACCATAAAGATGTATTGTCTTTTGGAGGAAGAACAAACAAAGTATTTGGTGAATTTATTTTTATTTGATTAATAGCATGTGTTAAACCTCCTGAGTTTTTATAAAGAAAGTAAAAAGAAATACCTAATGATAAAAAATATAAAATACTGTGAAAAATGTCATTTTTAAATTTATTAGCAAAACTATTTTTTAAAGAGAATAAACTTAATAACCCTCCGGTTATTAAAATTGATTTTTCTAAAGAAATATTATAATAAACCTGAAGTATGCGAGAAAATGCAATTGTTTGAAAACTTAAAATAAAAGATACAACCAAACCACCAACATAAACAGCTCTAAACTGATGTAATATTCTTGCACCTTGTCCAGAAAACCTAAAAAGAATAAATTGATTATCTGTAATAAAATTGAGCTTTGCCCACAATGGTGCAAAAACTAAAGGAACAACAGCAACAGAAATCATGCTTACCCACAAAATCCAAAGTCCCCAAATTCCTTTTTCTGCAATAATTCCACTATATAGTTGAGATTTATCTACAGATGCATATAACATAAATAAAGATATTGATGCTATAAACCAATGTGTTTTTTTCGTACTTTTGAAAACAGATGTAAAGTTCTTACTTCTATTAAATATCCAAATTAATAATAAAATTAAAAAGTATATTATTATGTAAATCACAAATAATTAAAATTTGGTTAAACTATAATTATGTAACAACCTTTTTATTTCATAATTAAGGTTAAATATAAAAAAATATTTAGGTAATTTTAATAATATAAAAGTATATTTAAGAATTATTAATTTCATCAAGCCAAAATTCAAAAATCATAACCATTGCTAGAGTGTCTAGTTCACAATATTTTAACAATCCTTTTACAATACTATCATGTTCAAGTTTACTGATTTGAGAAAATTGCATTTTTGCAAATGCTGTTAATGCAGCTCCTCCGTCTGCAAGTTTGTTATTAGTTATAAAAGATTCTACTTTTTCATTATCTATTCCTTTGAAGATGTTTGGTAATAATTTGTATGGACTTAGTATATTTCCGTTTTTATCCCTTTTTATCCAAATCCAGCCATCTTTGTAATTTAAACTTTTTATTTGACCGTTTTTACCATAAATTGGTTTTGAATATTTTTCTTGAATATATTTTGATTGG
>JAADEE010000008.1 GCA_013153575.1 Chlorobiota bacterium | reverse complement strand
TATTTTAACTTTTCATATTTTGCATCTAATATGCTTTTAAATCTGTTAAAGATTTCTTCTTTATTTGGTATTTCTGAAAAATCTTCACTAATAAATTCTGTATTTTTATTTTTTTCAAATTTTGTAAGAAATGTTTCTAATTGTTTCTTAATTTTTTGAATTTTAAAAAGAACTTCTTTTTCAATAAATTCTTCAACTGAACTTGTAGATTTTCTTGAAATTCTATAAATTTTATTTTCAAAATCAATTAATTGCAAATTCAGGTTAAAATAATTTAGAGTTAAAGTTTCATTTCGTTTATAAAAATTAGGAACTAATTCAAGCTTTTCTTTTATTTCATTAATTTGTTTTTTACTGTAATTCGATTTTAAGTTTGTTTTGGTTGAATAATCATTTAAATCTTCACTTATTTTATTTAATATTTTTATAGTATTATTTTTATTGAAATTTAATAATAACAATAAATTTTCTGAATAGTTTTTTTGTAATTTTTCAGCTTCTAAACTTATGTTTTTTATTTCTTCTTCAAGAACATCTTTATTAAATGTATTATTACGAACAGAAGCTTGCATTTTTAACATGCTGTTTCGTAACGATTTAGAAAACTTTAATAGTTCAAGTATAGTATTAATACTATTTGTACTAATTTTATTTGCTAAATCATAATTAGATTTATAATATTCAAATGGCAAATATTTTTTTACAATTTTTTTGTATTTTACTTTATATGATTTTGATTTTATTCCGCTATCGGTTTGGTAAAAAACATCCGGTAATTTTTCTATTATATTTTCAGTATCATTGAAAAGTTTAGAGTATAAATCATCATAAATACTAATTTCTATTTTGTTTGAAAAAGTTTTTACAAAGTTTAATGTTTTCTTTAAAAATAAATCTGTTGCAACTGTTAATTTACTTTCAAATTGTTCTTTATTATTGTTAAATAAGTTTTTTAGTTTATCGTTTACTAAAACATCAACTTCTTGTAAAACGTTAGAAAACAACTCATTATACTTACTAAAATATAAATTAATTCCTTTTTCTATGGTTTCATTATTTAATAAATCCAGTTTTTCTTTTAAACTTATAATCTTTTCTTCGGCAATAGGATTTTCAGGTAAAATTAAACTTTCAATATCTTCATTTGAAGAAAGTGAAACGTCTTTATGTAAAACTTCATCAATATTATTTTCATTTTCATGTCCAAGATGATGATTTTTAAATTGCGAAGATGCTTTAATTAAAACAACAGTTCCTATATCTTGCATTAAATTACTTGTTTGCTCTACAAATTCAGCTTCTTTACCTTCTTTTATAGGTGGCAAACCAAGAATTATTAAATCAGTTTTTAAAGATTCAGTTCTTATAAGTTCATAAAATGGCTTTTGCTCAACTTGATTATTTATAATTTTAATTTCAGCATTAATTCGCATATTGCTAAGAACTTGTTCAGCATGTTTTCTTAAAGTTGATGCTTCTTCATTAACCGGATTTCCAACAAGTAAGCGAAGTTTTGCCCCACTCCAATTTTCTGATGCTTGTAAGAATTTATATAAATTTAAGGCAAGGTTTCCATTATTTCCTGCACCTCTCCACCAAATATCAATTGTTTTATAATTACCAAATCCTACCCTTTTGTCGTAATCTACAAGCAAAATATTAACATCAAGCTCACTAATACGATTAAGCATTTGCGAAAAACGAACAGGATTTTTACTTTGTCGCATCCAACCTAAAATAACTGTATTTGGCTCAATACCTGAAAAACCGTAAGTACTTACAATTGTTTCAATTCCTGTGTAAATATCACTACAAGTTTGCCTTCTTATAAAAATACCTTTACCACTAATTTCTTCATCTATTTGTGATTGCAAGTGTTTTGGAAATAAATATTTTTTGTTTTCAGATTCATGTAAATCAAAATTTGAAAGCAAACCGTATTGTCCAACTAAATCTTTTCCAAATTCCATTAAATGAGGTCTTTGTCCTTTTCCTCCACTAAAAAGAATTACATTTGGTTGCCAATTTCTATCTTCTAAAGTTTTTTTATCTAAGCTATGTAAAGCTCTTCTTACAACAGAAAGCCAAACTGATTGCCAAACATCGCCCGATTCTGATTTTAGTTGTTTTCGGTTTAACCATGCAAAAAGACCAAACATTATAACAAGTGCCGCAATCATAGAAAGCATACCGAGTTGTGCCATTACGGCAAAACTTGCAATAAAGCCAATTAGCCCTACAACCCCTTTTACTTTAAATGTAGGACGAAAATCGGTACTTGCCCAATTTTCAAGAAAAAAAGCAAGGTTTATAAAGCCATAAGATGCCAAATAAAACATTGAAACTACTCCTGCAATTACATTAAGTTCACCAATAAGTATTCCTGCTTCGGCAATTAAAAATATGAAAATAAGTGCATTACGTGGTTCATTTGATGGTCCATAACCTTTTGCAAATATTTTAGGTGTAATTTTATCTTTTGAAATTGCTTGTAAAATCCGAGGTCCTCCTAAAATTCCTCCAAGTGCAGATGAAAGAGTTGCACCCCAAATTCCGGCAAGAACAAGTGGTGAGTACCATGCAACTTTTAAAAGAAAGTTATAATCATTAAGTAATAAATCTCTGTTTACAAAAAAAGCAAAAGAAATGGCAAGACCAACATATACAATAAATCCTACAATTATTGCCGCTAATGTTCCGAAAGGAATATCTTTTTTAGGATTTTTTAAATCTCCGGACATAGCAACTCCTGCTGTAAATCCTGTAACTGCAGGAAAAAATACTCCAAAAATAACTTGAATATCTACTCCTTCTCGTGCAGGAGTTAAAAGTATTGTTTCAGGATAAAATTGTGTATTTGTAATAAATCCAACAACAATTGAAACTAATGATAAAGCTATTGCAGCAAGAATAAAATATTGAGATTTTATTGCTAAAGATGTACTTATAAAAGCAATTGTTACAAGCAACAAAAGTGCAACAGAACCAACAATTCTGTAGCTGTTTATATCTTGTTTAAGGTGTAATGTTTCTCTAATAATATCAACAGAAAGCAAACTTTCGGCAAAACCAATTAGGTATAATGATATTCCAAGTGCAGTTCCTACAAATAGAGCAATTCCAATTGCTCCTCCCATAGGAAAGCCTAAACTTCGAGATAACATATAATATATACCTCCTGTTTTTATTTTTTTATCGGTAGCTACTGATGATATGCTAAGCCCTGTTGTTATTGAAATTACATGAGAAATTACAATAATTATTAATGCGGTAATTAAACCGGCACTTCCTACAACCCAGCCAAGCCGCATATACATTATTACGCCAAGTATAGTTAAAACTGATGGTGTAAAAACTCCTGAAAATGCTCCAAACTTTTTTTGTTTTGCCATGTTTATCTTGAAATTTATAATTTCGATTTACATGCAATAATAGTAATTTTAATTGAATTTTTGGCTAGGATAAGTTTAGTTTATTTTGTTTGAGATTTGCTAAATCTTAAAGATTTAGCAAATCTTACTCATTTTAATTTACACTTTTATTTTTGCATCATGTGCTTTAATTACTTTACCATAAATTATAAGCATTATTGCAGAAATTGATGCTACAATTGCAAAGAAATACCAAATATAATGTGCATTTACTGAGGCAGCCTCCCATTCTGCTCTTGTTTCAAACAATGATGGATCGGGGCAATATTTTTCAAGTAAGAAACCTGAAATTCCAAATCCTAATATTGATGCAAAAAATGAATGTAAATGACTAAAACCTAAATATAAGCCTTCCTCACCTTTTGGTGCTTGAAGTGAGAAAAACTCTAAAAAACGTGGTGAAATAAATGCTTCGGCAATTGCTTGAAATATTATTCCAATAATCATCATGAATGCAATTGGGTGCATTTGCATAAAGCCTAAATCAATGTTTTCATGAAATAAATTGCCTGATGCCATTGCTAATGCAGAAATTGGCATAATAAACATTCCTACTGTCATTGAAAATAATGAAGTTTTGTTTCTCATTAATTGAGTTATCCATGCTACTGTTAAAACAACAACTAAAGGATTTACATTTGCATACCATGATGGTGATGCTCCTTCTCCTGCCATTCTTAAAACATATTTTGGCATTGTTGCATAAAGTTGATGTTGCACTAACCAAAATCCTGTAATGATTATTATTAAAACCATTAATCTCATATTTGTAAAAACTTTAATTAATGCTGTCCAAATTTCTTTTAATGATTTTCCTTCTCCTTGATTTTTATTGCTTTTAAATACTAAAAATATTAAAATTAAGGCTAAAAAAGTCATACTTGCAGAGAAAAAATTTAAGTTTATTAAACCTAAATTTCCCATACTTTCTCTTAATGGTTTAACAATAGTTTTTCCTGAGAAAGCTCCTATATTTACCATCATGTAAAATATAGAGAAACCTCTTGCTCTATTGCTTTCAGAAGTTTCTTTTGCAACAGTTCCTGTTATAACAGACTTAATAAAAGAACCTCCAATCATTACAGGATTTTG
>JAADEE010000031.1 GCA_013153575.1 Chlorobiota bacterium | reverse complement strand
GTCTTCATCCTTCTCAAAAAACTTTTTTGTATGAGTTTCAAAATCAATTTGCGTATGTATATCAATACCTTCTTCAAAAATTTGAATATTAGACATTGATTTATTCAATTTATTTTGTAAAAGTTTTTTTAAGTCCCTTTGGTTCATTATTATTTTTTTTGCAAAATTAACACTTTTTAATTTCTGTATTCTGATAAAACGTAAATAAATTCTTAAAAAGTTTTTATAATCAATATATTTGTGTGAAAATATCATATAAAATGAAGCCATTCCTTTACGATACAGCAAAAGAAATTTTAGACAAATATAAAACCGACATTCAATCATATTGCTTTGTTTTTCCTAATAAAAGAACTAAGTTTTTTTTCAGAAAACACTATGCCGACATTTACGGAAAATCGCACAAAGCACCTGATATGCGCGAAATTAAAAACCTCGTGCAAGATTTTACCGGATTAACAGAAATTGATAATTTAAGTTTAATTTTTATTCTTTTTAAAGTTTTTAAAGAAGTTGATAAAAAAAATGAACACTCATTTGACACATTTTACAGGTTAGGCGAAATTATTTTATCCGATTTTAATGAAATTGATAATTGGTTGATTAACCCAAAGCAAATTTTTCAGAACATTAAAGATATAAAAGAAATTGATGCTCTTTTTGATTGGCTTACAGATGAACAAAAAGAAATTTTAAAATCGTTTTGGATAAATTTCTCTGTTGAGAATTATAGCGACGAACAAAAAATGTTCATTGAACTTTGGAACATACTTCCTGAAATTTATGAAAAGTTCACTACAAATCTTCTTAATCAAGGAATTGCATATAGCGGATTGAAAAACAGAGTTTTATCAAACCTAATTGACAATGCGGAACTTAAAGAAAAGAAATATAAAAAATACTTTTTCATAGGTTTTAATGCTCTTAATAAAGGAGAAACTAAACTTTTAAAATATTTCAGAAAAAAAGAAAAAGCAGAATTCTTTTGGGATACCGACAAATATTACCATGAAGACGAAAAGCAAGAGGCAGGTGATTTTTTAAGAAAGAATTTTGAAGATTTATATTTACAAACCAAAGATTTGCCAAATAACTTCCTTAAAGAAAAACAAATTGATTTAATTGGTGTTCCTTTGGATATTGGGCAAACTAAAATATTGCCTCAAATTCTTAAAAAATACGATATAAAAAATGATGCCGCAGAAACAGCAATTGTTCTTGCCGACGAGCACCTTCTCTTTCCTACATTGAGTTCTTTGCCTCCCGAAATTGAAGTTATAAATGTTACAATGGGTTACCCTTTTAAAACAACACCTCTTTTTGGGCTCATAAAACAATTTGTAAATCTTCATGTTTCGGCACAAAAAAGTGGAAGTTCTTCATTTTATCATAAAAATGTAATTGATATTTTAAGGCATCCTTTTGTTCGTGAAATTGAAAATGAAATTGCATCGGAAATAATTTCAGAAATTGAAACAAAAAATATAATTTATGTTTCGAGCAAGTTTTTAATTTCTAAAAATTCAGAACTTTTTAAACTTTTATTTACAAATATTCCGCAAGAAAATGCTTTGGATATTTTTCTTACAAATGTCCTTAACCTTTTATTTTTATTATTCGACAAGCAAAAAGACGAAGAAGGCAACACAACACAAAGCCTTGAAAATGAATACATTCACAGAGCTTACGTAAAAACAAAACAATTGCGTGAAATTTTCAGAGAGCAAGACATCCACGTAAGTGTGAAGTTGGGTTCGGAACTTTTAATGCAAATTTTAAGAACTGAACAAATTCCTTTTGAAGGAAATGCTGTTAGAGGAATTCAGGTTATGGGTGTTTTAGAAAGTAGAAATCTTGATTTTAAAAATGTAATAATTATTGGAATGAATGAAGGCAAAATGCCATCGGTTTCAAAAAAGCCAACTTTCATTTCTCAAAGTATGCGTTTTGCTTTTGATATGCCTATGATAAAATATCAAGATGCAGTTTATGCATATCTTTTTTACAGTTTAATTCAACGTGCCGAAAAAATTTCCTTAATTTATAACAGTTTAATTAACAATTCAAATGCAGGTGAACTTAGTCGTTTTGTTCTTCAAATTAAAAATGAAACTAACTTAAAAATTAATGAATATCTGTTTAATCAAAATCTATTTCTGAGAAATAAAGAAGAAATAATTATTGATAAATCTAACGAAGTTTTAAATATTTTAGAAGATTATTTTGTTCAGAACAATAAAAGAAACAGAAAATTTTCAGCATCTGCAATTAACTCATACATAGACTGTTCATTGCAATTTTACTATAAATACATTGCAGGTTTTAAACAAGCCGATGAAGTTGAAGAAGAATTTTCGCCTTCGGCATTTGGTTCTATTCTGCATAAAGCATTAGAAAATATTTATGAAGATATAAGAAGCAAAAAGCAAAACGGAATTGTTGAAAAAAAAGACATCCAAAATATTTATAAAAAAACGGAAGAATATGTTGAGAATGCTTTTAAAACAATTTATGGAGGAAATGATAGTTACAAAGTTACAGGAAGCCAAATAATTGTAAAAAATGTAATTGTAAATTATGTAAATATTGTTCTTAAAAAAGATGAAGATTATGCACCTTTTGAAATAACTTCGGTTGAAGATAAAGATAATCATAGTACAGAAATTGAAGTTGAAACTTTTAAAGGCAAGCAAAAAGTCAATATTTTCGGCATTATCGACAGGGTTGATAAAAAAGATGGTATTTATCGTGTGATTGATTACAAAACAGGTCAGCAAAAAAACACGTTTTATTCAATTGAGGAACTTTTTAATTCTGAAAAGAAAACAAGAGCAAAACACGTACTTCAAACCTTCATTTATGCAATGATTTTTAAAGATAGTCAGCATCCGATAAAAGTAAAATTACGACCTTCAATTTTTTATGTTAGGAATATGAAATCGCATAATTATTCCGATGCAATATTTTTAAAACAATACAGAAAGGAAATTAAAGTTGACGAAAATTTAACCGAAGAAATGTTACCCGAATTTTCTGAAAAACTTACAGAACTTATTGAGGAAATTTTCAATAAAGAAATTCCATTTACACAAACTGAAAGTAAGCATAATTGTGATTATTGTCCGTTTTATGATTTGTGTTATTAAGGTGTGTTTAATATAATATTTGCCCTTATTTATTTTACATTGTTAGACATAGTTATTAATTTATCGTTTCAATATTTCAATTAACCGTTCATTTATATAATAATTTCCTGTTCCTAATTTTTCTTTTTTTAACAATCCGTCTTTTGCTAATTGATTTAGATATTTTGATGCTGTTATTCTTGATACACCTAAATCTATTTCTAAAAATTCAATTTTAGTATAAGGATGTTTAAATAAATTATTTAGTAAATCCTGACTATAAAATTTGTAATTATCCCTTAATAAATTCTTGTATTCGAATATCAACTCTTTAATCTTTCCTATTAACACAATAGTCTCTTTTGAGATTTGTTCAACAGCATCAAGCATATACAAAATCCAATTTTCCCAATTATCTGTTTCTCTTACTTCTTGTAAAAGTTTGTAATATTGCCCTTTGTTTTCTATAATGTATCTGCTTAAATACAATATTGGTAAATCCAATAAATCGTTCATTACTAAATACAACACATTGATTATTCTACCTGTCCTACCGTTTCCATCATAAAAAGGATGAATGCTCTCAAATTGATAATGTATTATTCCCATTTTAACCAACACATCTAAATCAGACATAGTCTCATCATTAATAAACTGTTCCAAATTTGCCATTAGCTCTAAAATTGTATCATAGTCTTGTGGCGGTGTGTAAACAATTTCTCCGGTCATTGCATTTTTTAGAGCTGTTCCGGGAACTTTTCTAAACCCTGCATTGTTCTTTTCTAATTCTGATTGAATTTGTATAATATCATTATTCGTTAGTATCTTGTTTTTTGAGATAAGTGAAAATCCTTTTTTTAATGCTGAAATATAATTTTGAACTTCCTTTGCATTTAAAGATTTAAATCCACCCAAATTTAATTCAGCTTTAAATATATCATCATGGGTTGTAATAATGTTTTCAATAGCAGAACTGTCTTTTGCTTCTTGAAGTCCTAATGTATTAATTAGTATATTTTCATTTGGAATGCTCAAAACAAAACCTTTTAATTCGGCAAGTGCTCTATGTGCAGAAGTCGTTTTCTTTAATATAGCTTTACTTTCAATATCCTTTTTTATAGGCAGTTTATTTAATTCATTTGATTTCATTATGTAAAGATTTTTTGTTTTTCTTTACAAATATATAACTTTATGATAAGAAAATTCAATTTTCTTTACATAGTTACTTTTTAATGATAAGATTTTTAACTTTTTTTATCTGTCTAGTCCTAAAATACGGCTACAAGTTAAACAATATTCAATAAACATTACTTGCAAAAAGCACCATCTTCAATTACAGCAAAATAATCTTGCTTTAAATTTTCACATTCGTTTTTTAATTTTTCAGTTTTATAATAATCATTTGACGCATCAATTATAA
>JAADEE010000129.1 GCA_013153575.1 Chlorobiota bacterium | reverse complement strand
GGTAATAGCAAAAATTTAGAAAAAGACATTCAAGATATTTTAGATAATAATTAGGATAATTAAATGATTGATATACAAAACATAAACAATTACTTCTTTATAGGAATTGCAGGCGATGGAATGAGTGCAATTGCACAATATTTAACAGGAATTAATAAAAATGTTTCAGGTTCCGACAGGCAATTTTCTTCTGAAAATAAAAACAAAAGACGAAGACAATTAGAGGAAGCAAATATAAAATGCTTTCCGCAAGACACATCAGGATTAAATTCTGACATTGAGCTTGTTGTAATTTCAACAGCTATTGAGCCAACTGTTCCTGAATACAAAAAAGCTATTGATTTAGGTATTCCAATTGCAATGCGTTCAGATTTGTTGGCAGCAATAAGCCAAACTAAAAAAACTATTGCCGTTAGCGGAACATCAGGCAAATCAACAGTATCTGCTATGATTTATCATATTTTTAATGAAACACAAAACAATGCATCTTTAATTACAGGTGCAGGTTTAGTAAGCATTATTAAACAAGGAAAAATAGGCAATGCTATTGCAGGAAAAGGCGATTATTTAGTTATTGAAGCCGATGAAAGTGATGGCTCATTAGTAAAATATAAGCCCGAAATAGGAATAATTTTAAATATTGACAAAGACCATAAAGAACTTGAAGAATTAGATGTGCTTTTTGATACTTTTTCTAAAAACAGCAAAAATTTAATTGTTAATGATGCAAATGAAAGAAGCAAAAAGTTTTCTTTAAACCCTAAAAATGATTTTGGTTATTCTGAGAATGTTGGTTTTAAAATTTCTAATTTTGAACAAAACGGTTTTCATATTTCATTTAAAATTAATGATGTTAAATTTGAACTTAATCAAATAGGAAAACATAATGCCGAGAATGTTGCAGCTGCTGTTTCTGCTTGTAATTTTGCAGGAATTTCTATTGAAGATTGTGCAAAAGCATTAAAAACTTATGAAGGAATTTACAGAAGGCATCAAGTAATTTTAAAGACAAAAAACATTACAATTATTGATGATTATGCACATAATCCGGCAAAACTTTCAGCATCTATTAAAGCATGTCAATTTACTGATACTAAACTTATTGCATGGTTTCAGCCACATGGTTTTAAGCCTACAAAATTCTTACGAAATGATTTTGTAAAAGAAATCTCAGAAGCATTAAGAGAGGAAGATGAAATTTGGATGTCAGAAATTTACTATGCAGGCGGAACTGTTAGTAAAGATATTTCTGCCGAAGATTTAATTAATGATTTAAAGGCAAAAGGCAAAAATGCTTTTTACGTGAAGGATAGAAATAATTTTCCGAAAGAAATTAAAACGCATCTTGCAAAAAACACTGTTATTCTTTTAACTGGTGCAAGAGATCCTTCTTTAAAAGAATTTGCTGAATTTGTTAAAAATAATATTTAAAAACTTAAACTACAAAATTCGCCAAGCAATAAGCACAATTAAAAACATAAAAGAATAAACAATAACAGGAATTATTGAAAACAATTTTGATAAGTTATTTGTAAACTTTTGCTTTCGTATAACAAGAAGTGAAAATACTATTCCAGCCAAAGATAACAATATAGCAAATATGCTTATTATCGGTGATATTGTGCCTAATAATGACTTATCTAAAACATCTGAATTATCCATAATTATTTGTGCAGTTTTTATGCCTTTTGGGTCTGAAAAAACAAAATTCCAATATGGTATGCGTGATGTTGTTTTAAGAAGAGCTTTTAATAAATGCATACTTGCAGTAATTGGCAACATTGCCATAACAAGTTGTGTAATAGCAATTTTCAAATCTTCTTTTGCAAGATATTTTTTCAGCAAAGCAAATAAGAAGTAAAAAATTGTTGGTAAAACAATAAATAAAACAATTGCTTTTACAGTTCCTGTAAAGTTGCTTGAAACTTCAAAATTTTCATTAATCCAATTAGGAATTGCTTTAACGATATTTTTACTAACTTTCCATTCCGATAAAATTTCGTAAACTACAAAACCACTAAGCATCATAAAAAAAGCAATTTCTGCCCACGAAAGTTTTATATTTTTGAATAAATCTTCGCCAAATTTTCTTTTCAGAATTGCAATATTGTCCTTTGTGCAAGATTTATGACATTGTCCGCAAAGAATACATTTACGATTATCTTCAAGAGTTGCAGGATATAGTTCTGATGTGCATGAACGACCTGTAAAATTATAGTGATTTGCCTTACTAATACAATCTTTTGTTTTACAATTTTTGCAAACTTCTTTGTCTTTTACTCTTAACTTCTTTGCCGAAATCATTGAATAAAGCCCAAGCAAATGACCAATAGGACAAATATATGTGCAAAATGTACGTTTTTCCCAAATTAAACCAGAAATTACTGCAACAGAAAATAAAATTAGCATATAAATTGCCATAAGTTGCGGTATGCGATGTATTGCAAGTGTGTGAATTCCAACAACTAAAATAAGTGCATAAAATAAAGTTGAAACCCAACCTGATTTTAAAATATTGCCCGGTTTTCTTCTTAATCCAATTCTGCCAAAAAAAGAAGTAATTAGTTCCATTGGGCAAATTGTACACCAAAATCTACCAAATAAAATTGCAGTAACAATTATAAATGGCCACCAATACGACCAAACTATTAGGTTTGCTAAATTTGTATTTCTTAAAATTATTGCAAAATCTTTATCAGAAGTTGTAACACCTATTGCACCATAAATTAAAAGCACAAAAACAAATAATGTAACAAACTGAATTACAGGCAATAAACTTTTATTTTTGAATATCTTATTTATCATTGCAACAATTTTAAATTTGATAAATATCAATACTCAAAGATAAAAATAATCAATTACAAATCAAACCAATCATTAAAAAGTTCAGGTGTTTTTCGAGGAACATCCTTATGGAAAAATTCACCAACAGACTTATCAAAAATGTAATCACTCTCCCACTCTTTTATATTTTCGATAATTTGCTTAATTGCATCTAAAACAAAATAAAGCTCGTCATTCGTCATTGTAGGATGCAAAGATAAACGCACCCAACCCGGCTTTTCAGTAAGGTCGCCATTATTAATCATTTCTGTAATTCTGTGAGAATCAGATTTTGAAACATGCAATAAATAATGCCCGTAAGTTCCTGCACATGAACAACCTCCACGAACTTGAATTCCGAACTTATCGTTTAAAAGTTTTACAACTAAATTATGATGAATATTTTCAACATAAAAAGAAATAACACCAAGCCTATCTCTTTTATCATTTGCCAAAATATGAATTTGAGGTAATTTATCAAATTCTGCATATGCAATTTTAAGAAGTTCATGTTCTCTATCAAGAATATTTTTAACTCCCATTTTTTCTTTAAGTCTTATTGCAAGTGCAACTCTTATAGTTTGCAAAAATGCAGGTGTGCCACCATCTTCACGAGCTTCAATGTTTTCAAGATATGCATATTCATTCCAACGGTTTGTCCAAAGAACTGTTCCACCTCCGGGATGATCCGGTCTTTTACTTTTATAAAGTTTTTTATTAAAAATTAATACACCTGAACTTCCCGGCCCTCCAAGCATTTTATGAGGTGAAAAGAAAACTGCATCTAAATATTGCAATTTATTTTCAGGATGCATATTCATTTCAATATATGGTGCCGAAGCAGCAAAATCAACAAAAGCAAAACCTTTATTTTTATGCATAACTTCTGCAAGTTTATGATAATCCGGAATAACTCCTGTAACATTTGAACCTCCGCTAAAAGAACCTATTTTAAGTTTTCTATTTTTATATTTTACAATTTCTCTTTCAAGTTCTCCTACTAAATCTGTATCATCTTCAGGAAGCAAAACCACAACATCAGCAATAGTTTCAAGCCATGCAGTATGGTTTGAGTGATGCTCCATATAAGTTACAAAAACAACAGGAACATCTTCTTTGGGAATATCTTCTTTAATATATTTTTCTGCTTGGTCAGGAATACTTAATCCTAAAATTCGCATAAATTTATTAACAGCACCTGTCATTCCGGAACCTTCCGTTATAATGCAATCATCCTTACCGGCATTTACATGTTGCTTAATAATATTTTTTGCCTGTTTATACAACATTGTCATAACTACACCTGTTTCACTTGCTTCGGAATGTGTGTTACCAACCATAGGACCAAATTTATTTTTCATAAGGTCTTCAATAGGTGCATATAACCTTCCACTTGCAATCCAGTCGGCATAAATCATATCTTTAATACCGTAAGGTGTTTCAAATTTGGCATCAATACCAACTATATTTTCCCTAAATTTATTGAAATGTTGCTCTAAACTCATGCTACAATTTGTTAAATTATTTTCGCTAAAATTATAAATTTGATTTTTAAATTTTACTTTTTTAAATAAAAATCTTTTGTTAATTTTTCATATTGCTTCGTATAGTGATTTGTGTCACTATTTCTTATAACAATCTTATCAGAAATTAACTTTTTTTTCTGTTTTGCAAATTCAAGAATTACTCTATTTGCATTTTTATTTTCCTTCGGAAAAACAATTAATTCTTTAAAACAAAAGAGA
>JAADEE010000072.1 GCA_013153575.1 Chlorobiota bacterium | reverse complement strand
AAATGATTAACAAATCCTCATTTGTATATTCCTGTATATGAGCAAGTTGTATTTTTTTTATTTTTTTTTATTTTTTTTCAAAAACTAATCTGTTGAAAACTATTGTAATAAGTTTATTTTTAAAAAAACAAGAAAAAAACCATTTTTTTTATAAGAAAATAATTATCAAATTTACATTCCCAAAAAAAAAGAATTAAGACATAAAAACTCTTTAAGAAAAATTATAATGGCAAAAAATCATCAAGAAATTTGGCAAAATTGTTTAAACGTTATCAAAGATAACCTACCTGAAATAACTTTTAACACTTGGTTTAAACCTATTAAACCGGAAAAGTTAGAAGGTAATGTATTAACTATTAATGTTCCAAGCCAATTTTTTTATGAATATCTTGAAGAGCATTATGTTGATTTGCTTAAAAAAGTTCTTAAAAAAGAATTAGGAGGAAATGCTAAACTAAAATATAGCATTATAATTGATAATTCTAATTACACAAATTCAAAAATTCTTTATACAGGAAATAACGGAGCAAAGTTAAGCAATCCGCAAGTTTCTATGCCATTAAAAGGAGAGGGAGCCATAAATCCTAATGTTTTACCGGGTATTAAAAAAGTTCATGTAAAGTCAAACTTAAATAATAATTACAGTTTTGAGAATTTTGTACTTGGAAAATGTAATAATATTGCTGTTGCTGCCGGTAAAATGATAGGAAGTAGCCCAGGTAATAATCCTTATAATCCAATTTACATTTGGGGAAAATCAGGGATGGGAAAAACTCACTTGGCACAAGCTATAGGTATTGAAGTTAAAGAAAATTTTGGTGAAAAGAAGATTGTCCTATACGTCCCTGCCCGAATTTTTGAAATGCAATTTACAAATGCAGCACGTAAAAATACAAGAAATGATTTTCTGCATTTTTATCAAATGATTGATGTTTTAATTATTGATGATGTTCATGAATTTGCAGGAAAACCAGGTACACAAGATACATTTTTTCACATTTTTAACCATTTGCATCAAGCAGGGAAACAACTAATTTTAACATCTGACCGTGCACCTGCCGACCTTAAAGGATTAGAAGACAGATTAATTTCAAGATTTAAATGGGCTTTAACAACAGAGTTGCAAGTTCCTGATTTTGAAACACGTGTAGCAATTCTTCAAAAGAAATCTGAAAAAGAAGGAATTGAAGTTTCATCGCAAATAATAAATTATATTGCTGAAAATATTACAGGAAGCATTCGTGAATTAGAAGGAGCTTTAATTTCATTACTTGCTCATGCAACTTTGGTTAAAGAAGAAATAACTTTTGAGTTTGCGAAATCTAAGATTGATAATCTTGCGAAAAAACCAAAGAAAGAAATTACAATAAAGCACATTCAAAAAGTAGTTTGTGATTATTATAATATTAGTGTTGATGCAATTCAATCTAAAAACAGAAAAAGAGAGATTGTGCAAACAAGACAAATTGCAATGTATTTTGCAAAGAAATTTACAAAATATTCCCTGTCAACTATTGGTGCTGAAATTGGAGGAAAAAATCATGCAACGGTTTTATATGCCGATAAAGTAATTCGCGACCAAATGTCTTATGATAAAACTTTAAAAACCCAAGTTGAAGATATTGAAAAACGAATTGAAACTTATAAATAAATAAAACTTAAGCTCCCGTAGGGAGCTTTTTTATTTTAAAAACTTTTAAACATACGAGCTTGTGAAAATCCCGGTGCATTAACCTCTAAATCTAAGAAATATCCAAAAGGAGTTTGTGCAGTTTCATAATTTGCATTTTGTAATCTTTTTTCTGCAAGGTCAAATATTTGCTTTGTATATTCGGGTGATGCTTTACTTTCTGAAAGATGGGCAAAAGAGTGCAATATAACAAGGTTTGTGTCATTCTTTCGTGCACCCCATTTTAAGTTTTTAACTAAATTTTTTTCAACTTTTAGAATTTCTTTTTCAGTGTCATGTTCTTCAACCTGAATAAATCCTACAAGTGCATTTTCAAAAGTTTTACCTTCGGTATGGTCTTCAAAGTTTTCTAAAGTTTTAATGGTTGGAGTGTAAGAAAACTTTTTAACATATATCATTAATAGCTTCATAATAGTTATAATTAAATGTTTATTTGTAATTTCAAAAATGAATATTTATTTTCACAGTTCCAAATTTTAAATTTTAATTATGGTAAAGCAAAAAACACAAGTAGGCCCAATAATTATAATTGGCTTTTTATTTTTTATACTAGGTTTTATAACTTGGTTAAACGGAATGTTAATTCCATACTTAAAAGTTGCATGTGAATTAACTGATTTTCAAGCACTTTTAGTAACTTTTGCGTTTTATATAAGTTATACAGTAATGGCTTTACCATCATCGTGGTTATTAGGGAAGTTAGGTTTTAAAAACGGATTATCTTTTGGATTGTGGATTATGGCAGGTGGTGCATTGTTTTTTATTCCTGCAGCATTTTCTCGTGATTATCTTAATTTTCTTGTAGGACTTTTTGTTTTAGGAACAGGAATGGCAGTTTTACAAACAGCAGTAAATCCTTACATTACAATTTTAGGACCTATTGAGTCTGCAGCAAAAAGAATTAGTATAATGGGAGTTGCAAATAAAACAGCAGGAGCAATTGCACCATTAGTATTGGCATATTTTGTAGTTAAAGAAGGTGATGATGCAATTATAAATAATTTATCAAATATGCATCCTATGGATAAGAAAATATTCTTGGATTCATTAGCTGAAAGGGTAATAACTCCATATATAATAATGGCAATTGTACTTTTTATAGCAGGTATTGGTATTAAATTATCAGGTTTACCAAATATTAATTCTGAAAAAGATACAAACAACATAGTTGAAAATGAAAAAGATAGTGTTTTAGGATATCCTTATTTGGTTTTTGGAGTAATTGCATTGTTCTTTTATGTTGGTGTAGAAGTAATTGCTGGTGATACAATTATAAGATATGGGCAATCTCTTGGTATTCCTTTAGAAACTGCTAAGAATTTTACAACTTATACAATGGTTAGTATGTTAGTTGGTTATGGTTTAGGAATTGTTCTTATTCCAAAATATATTTCTCAAAGACTAGCTTTACAAATGTCGGCAATTTTAGGTTTAGTATTTTCAATTGGAGCAATTCTTACAACAGGATTTATTTCAGTGCTTTTTATTGCAATTTTAGGATTGGCAAATGCTCTTGTTTGGCCTGCAGTTTGGCCTCTTGCAGTTGAAGGATTAGGGAAACATTTAAAAACAGCATCAGCATTATTAATTATGGCAATTGCCGGAGGTGCTTTATTGCCACTTGTTTGGGGAGCATTGTCGGATAAATTTAGTTCGCAAACTGCATATGTAATTTTAATTCCTGCATATTTATTTATCTTATTTTTTGCAACTAAAGGATACAAAATTAAAGATTGGAGTAAAGCTGATAAAAAACAATAATATAAATGAAAAAAACAATAATTTTAACAATAATACTTTTTAGTTTATTAACTCAAAGTTTAAATGCACAAAATATAAGTACACCTAAATGGATTGAAGGTTCATGGTATAATATCTCAGAATCTTTAAATTCAAAACTTGTTTTTTTAACATTTAGGAATGATAGTATTTTTATTAGTAAAGGTTTTTCGGGAATTGATAATAAAAATCAAGAAAGTTTAAATCAAAAATATTATGATTATAAAATTACAAAATTTTCAAATGATAATATTTTTAGAATTAGGTTTGAAAAAGCAAACGATATTATTGAATATGAATTTAAACTTCAAAATGTAAATTATTCTGATGAACCTGTTTTAACATATTCATTGTTAGTAAATGATAAATTAAAAAGAAGACATTCAACTTCAAGTAATAGTGTGTTTGAAAGATTAAAAAAATAATTTTAATGAACTTTCTTGCACATATATACCTTTCAGGTGAAAATGACGATGTTAAATTTGGGAATTTTATTGGCGATTTTGTAAAAGGCAAAAAATATAAAAAATACAGAGATGATATTAAGAAGGGTATTTTACTTCATCGTGAGATTGATTCTTATACAGACAAACATCCGATAGTTCATAAAAGTATTGAAAGAATGCGTCCTGCTTATGGCAAATACGCAGGAGTTGTAATTGATATACTTTACGACCATTTTCTTGCAAAAAATTGGGAGCAATATTCATCGGAAAAATTAGAAAATTTTGTTATTGATTTTAACTATTTAGTTTTAGAACGATTGGGCAAAATTCCGCGTAAAGCAAGGGCTTTTGCCTTTCCTTTTTTAAGAAAAAAACGACTTCTTTGCTATGCAAATCTCACTTGTTTTGAAGAGGTTTTGCAGAAAATGGCAATTTATACTTCAATGCCAAATTACTCAAAAGAAGCAATGAAAATTATAAATAAAAATTATAATTTATTTGAAGATGAGTTTACAAACTTCTTTAAAGATTTGCAGGAGCATGTAAAGGAATTTGTTTAGGCGTTAGAATGAATGCCTAATACCCTGCGGGTTTCCAAAACCCGCAGGGTATTATTTTATTAAACAATAACATGCCAAACTGCAATCCAAAAAGGAAGAGCAATTAAGCA
>JAADEE010000251.1 GCA_013153575.1 Chlorobiota bacterium | reverse complement strand
TGATAAAACAATTAAATCGTTAATGAAAATCAATTTAAATGAAAATGAGTTTTTTAAATTTTTTATTAATTTAATAGATAAAATCGTAAATTCGGTAAATATTGTACTGTTTAAAAATAATGAAGAAATTTATAAATTAAATCAAAATATTGCTACATATAAAAAAGATTTTTTTATTAGAAACACACCTTATAAACTCACAATTTATACAAATGAGCCTTTAGATGAGCAAAAAGTAAAAAAACTTGGTTCATTTATTGATTATGCCGGGTTTTATATAGTTAACTTTACTCATAATAAGCAGATGGTTGAAAATTATATAGAGCTTTTAAAATTATCAGTAGAAGCTATGGAGCTTCAAAACCCATATTATAAAAATCACTCAAAAATAGTTTCAATTGTAAGCGAAGAAGTTGCAAAAGCGCTGTATTTACCTCAGAACGATATTGATAATATTGTATTAGCCGCTCAGCTTCACGATATTGGAATGATAGGAGAGGTTTTAAACTTTTTAAATAAAGATAAACTCTCAGAAGATGAAATAGACTTAATTAAACAACATCCATTAATTGGAGCTTCATTGGTAGAGCCTATTAATCATGTATATCCAATTGCAGAGATTATTAAATATCATCATGAAAGAAATGATGGAAAAGGATATCCATTAGGACTTAGAGGTATTAATATTCCTTTAAACGCAAATATTGTGGCACTTGGAGAATTTTATGCCGGATTAACTTCAAATAGACCTTATAAAAAAGCAATATCGCACCAAGAGGCTGTTAAGCAAATAGCCTCTTTAGCCGATAAATATTTTGAGAGGTCCGTGGTTGATGCATTTTTAGAGGTTGAAAAACGCATCAATACAAAAATTCAAAAGGTTGCTCATGAATGATACAGCAATTATCGTTCCAATGTATAACGAAGGGAAAGTAATTAAAAATGTTTTAAAAGAACTTATCTCAAAAGTTCCTTATGACATTATCGTGGTTGATGACTGCTCAACTGATGACTCTTATCAACAAGCATGTGTTAAAGGTGTTTATTTAATTAAACACATTGTAAATTTAGGTCAAGGTGCTGCATTGCAAACAGGAATTGAGTTTGCAAGAAAGCTTGGTAAAAAATATGTTGTAACATTTGATGCTGATGGTCAACATTCTGTTGAGGATATTGAGCCATTTTTAAATGTATTAAGAGAAAACAAAGCAGACATTGTGCTTGGTTCAAGATTTTTAGGTAAAGCTGAAAATATGCCTGAGTATAAAAAGCATGTTTTGCAACTTTCTCGCTATTTTACATATGCGACCACAGGTATGTGGTTTACAGACTCTCACAATGGATTTAGAGCAATTAATATAAAAGATTTTCCAAACTTTAATATCTCTCAAAATAGAATGGCGCATGCCTCAGAAATTATTGATTTAATCAAAAAGAACAAAATGAGGTATGTTGAAATGCCATGCACAATTAAATATACAGACTATTCTAAACAAAAAGGTCAGTCTGTATTAAATTCAATAAATATTATTTTTGAATATGCAAGTGGGAGGCTAATTCAATGATTATGGTCATTAAAACCGGGCTATTGGTTATTTTGACCCTCATTTTTTTGTTGTTTTCGTTTTCCACTAAGCATAAACATTATCAAAAAATGGTGGTGATTTTAGGTTATTTGGTTTTATTTGCCTTTATTTTAAATCCTCAATGGGCAGATAAAGTTGCAAAATTTTTCGGAATTGAGAGTGGGGCAGCGCTAATAACATATATTTCAATTGCTCTTTTAAGTTTGATTAGTATTGTTTTATATGTAAAACAAAAAAATCAAAATGAATCAATAACAAAAATAATTAGACACATAGGGATAAAAGATGCAAAAAAATGCTAAAACGTTTTCAAAAGAGTTTGTAAGTAGGTTTAGAGATTTTTTAATGGATTATTATGGATATAAATCTTATATGGATTTTTTAATCCTTCCATTTTTACACAAAAAGACATTGATGTATTTACCGATAATTAGCTATACCGACAGAACCAGCGATAATGTCTCAGATTTAATCGAAATTGCCAAAGGCTCAGATTATCAAATTAGGGCATTAAATTTTGAATATAAAGATTTTAAAAAAGATGACCCTGTTACGATGAGAGTTGATTTAGAGAATAAAACAATTGATGATGTTTTAAAAACATTTTCAACCAATACCAGAAAAGCGTTAAAAAAAGCGACAAATAAAAACCTCGCCTATAGATGCGGTAATGATGATATTTTAATAAATGACTTTTATAAAGTTTACAAAAATACATTACACAACCACGGGACCCCTCATTTTGGAAAAAGCTTTTTTTATGCTCTAAGGGAGCATTTTGGTGAGGATGTGAAGTTTAGCTGTTTTTATGAAAATGAAGATGTAGTAGGTGTAAGTTGCACTTTTTATGATAAAGATTTTACTCTTGTTCAATGGCTTGGAGTAAATCCTGCTTATAAGAAATATGGAGTAGGGTATTTAATCTATTTTAATGAAATTAAAAACGCTCTAAAACATAACAAAAAATTTTCTGACTTTGGAAGAAGTGGATATGAGAGTGGGACTTATGAATTTAAAAGAAGATTTAGATGTGAGCCTATAAAAATAGATATTATCCAGCCAAAATATGAAAATATCTATTCAAAATATTCACTTGCCTCAAAAATCTGGAGAAAACTTCCAGATAGTGTGGTAGAAGCAATTGGTCCAAAACTTACTAAATATTTAAAGGATTTATAGTGTGGATTACAATGGATGTAGAAGAAGCACAAGATATGAATTTTAATATTAAATGGAAAAAAACTCCGGATATTGATTACAAAGAACCAATTGAGTGGTTTATAAAACATTCAAAAAACAAAACTGCCACAGCTTTTGTGCTTGGCAGTTTTGCAAAAAAGCATCCAGAAATTGTAAAAGAGTTATCAAAACATGTGGAAATAGCCTCACATGGATATTTTCACAAACTTGTATATACTCAAAATTTTAAGGATTGGGAGTATGAACTATTAAAAAGTAAAGAGATTTTAGAAGAGCTAACTCAAAAAGAGGTAATAGGTTATAGAAGTCCAAGCTGGTCGATGCCTTTTGAAAAGAGATATTATGAAGCTCTTGCAAAAGGGGGATTTAAATACTCTTCAAGTTATTTTCCTATGAAAAACTATTTATATGGTAATGAAATAAATAAAAAAAAGCCATTTATTGTTTCTACAAAATATGGTGATATTCAAGAGCGCCCAATTCCAAAAGATATTATCCCATTTAGCGGAGGGTTTTATATGAGAGTATTACCGCTTTTTTTATTAAAACATTTTTTTAAAAAACATAAAGACGCAGTAATGTATATACACCCTTATGAGCTTATAGATAAAAATTTACTTCGCTATTTTTTAAAATACGCTCATATAAACCTTGATTATTTTTTAGCCTTTTTTCATTTGGGAAGCACAAGAAAAAAAATTAAAGAGATTGTAAATGGTTAAGATAATAAAAGCGATATTACTTTTAGGAATAGTAGTATATCTATTTTATGGTTTTGATTTTTCAAAAATTAACTTAGATGTAATATCGTTAAAATCATTAATTGCTAGTTTTTTTATTTTGTTTTTAGCACAAGTAATTTTAAGTATCAGATTTATGTATATAATAGATTCAAAATTTGTGCCATCCCTTGAGACAATAGTAGTATCAAACGCTTTAAATATGATATTACCAGCAAGACTTGGAGAAGTCGCAAAAGCTTTATATTTAAAAAAGTTTTATCAATATGATTATAATATTGCAATTGCTGCTGTGTTTATTGAGAGATTTTTTGATGTAATAATGCTGTTTTTTATAATTTTGTATTGGGGGTATTTTTATACAGGCAATGAGTATATAAAAAACGCTTCACTTTGGCTTTTTATATTTATTTTAGCTACCTTTTTGCTTTTTAATTCAAAAAAAATCTTACTTTTAATAGAAAAAATTCCTTTTGCAATTGCAAAAGAGATATATTTAAGTATTTCTTTAATGCTTAAAAAAACACATATTTTACTTTTTTGGAGTATTGTTTTGTGGTTAGCGTATTTATTAAGTTATTTTACGTTTTTTGAATCATTAAATCTTAAACAAATAGTAGAATTATTTATTGTATCAAGTGTTGCTATGATGATACCTTTAGCACCTGCAGGTCTTGGAACATTTGAAGGGGTTGTTGTATTTTATTTAAGCAAATACGGTATTTCAAAAGAGGATGCTTTACTTCTTGCAAGCACATATCACTTTTTATTGTTTTTAGTGGATATGGTGATGTTTTTTATCTTTTTAGCGGTTAAAAAAATCTCTTTTGAAGAATTAAAGGCAATAAAATGAAAAAAATGGTAATTTTTATAGGTTCGTTTTTATTTGCCTTTGTTTTAAAACCAGGAGATTATGTTACTGCAAATGTTTTTAATGAAAATAGTGTAAATTGGGCTAAAAAATTTAAAATTGCAGAAATTGGAGGAATTGATGATAAAAAAATCAAGCCTTGGATGTTAAATGAATTTAAAAACACTATTATTTTAGGATATGATTGGATGCCGGCAATTATGAAATATTTTTATTCAAATTCACCTTATTATGAGTTAATAAAACCTCAATATATTCTAAATCCTAATGGTCCTTTTATT
>JAADEE010000070.1 GCA_013153575.1 Chlorobiota bacterium | reverse complement strand
AAAAAGATGTACTACCGAAAGAAGTATTTTTGAAGTTTCGTTCAAATTCACTAATTGACAAAGGTTTGTCATTAAAAAAATATGTATCAATTATTTTTTGTGCTTTTTCAGAATATTTGCGGATATATTTATTTTTTCGCAAATGGTCTGCATCTGTTTTTTTAACAATACATTTTTGTTCGTTCCAATCCTTTTTGAAAACATTAATTTTTAATGAGAATTTTTTTAATACTCTATTTGAAGTAAATAAAAGATATAGAGTATTTGTTCCGTCAATATTTGTATTATCGGAACGTAGAAATATTTTATATGTATTCATAATTTTGCAAATTGTTGTGGTAAACCATTGGTAAACATTTTGCTAAAAACTATGAAAAAATTACTTTCAGAGGTTTCGGACTTTGAAAACTAAACCTTTGAAAATCATGAGTTATGAAAGAAATTTATCATAACTCATTGATACCCAGAGGTCACGAGCGGATTCGAACCGCTGTACACGGTGTTGCAGACCGTTGCCTAAGCCACTCGGCCACGTGACCATTTAAATTTATGGACTGCAAAGATAAAATTTATATTTCTTATAAAAAAAATCTTTTTAAATAATTCTATTTTTCTTTTTCCCAAATAAGTTTTTTTCCAAAACCCAAGCGATTATCTGTTAGTTTTATAAAGCTTAATTCTAAACACCATAACTGTGTTTTCATTAACTTTGCAAAAGGATACTTTTTCATGTATTGTTTATTTGCAATAACTTTTAAATTATTTTTTGGCAAAAACATTTTTCCTTGAAATTGTATACCTTGTATTTTACCAACAACAGAAGTTTCAAGAACAACAGAACCGGCAACAATATTGTTTTGCAAGGCATCTTGTACATGTTTTGTTTCGTTATCAGAAGTAAAAACAAACATATTTTCATCTTTAAGATAAGTATAAAAACAATTTGCACAATAAGGAATATTGTTAACAGATGTTGCTAAAGTAAGAACATGATGCTCACTAATAAAGTCAATAATTTTTTTTGGAATAATATTCATTAAATTTGCGTTTATAAGTGCAACTATAATAATAAAAATTTATCTAACTATTATATCATGAAAAAAAACACATTAATTTTATTAACTGTAATTTTTCTTTTTTCAATATTGCTTTCAAGTAAGTATATTAAATTTGAAAAAAACAGTTTTGAATATGCAATAAATGATTCTACAAAAATAACAATTAAAGAAGACTTTAAAGGAAAATTTCCTGTTTACTATAGTGAAATGATTATTCCGGCATGTAATACAGGAGAATGCAGACTTATAAATATTACAATGTTTTGGGATATTTATGGTAATTATTTAAAATATTCAGTTCCAAAAGATGCACCATTAACAAAATACAATCATAAAGAATTTAAGAAAAATGAATATTTAAGACTTCATAAAATATTGAATAACCCAAAATCGAAATATAGTAAATTTACAATTGATAAACTTACAGAAAAACAAGCAAAAAACAAATATAAAGTTGATGCAACCTCCGGCTCAACAATAAAATTACTTTATGATGCAGAAAGAATAAAAGGAGCAGTTAAAACAACACACACACTTTGGCATATTGCAAATGGAAAAATTAAAAATATTTTATTTAAGAAAACAAAAAACAAATATTCTAATTCTAAAAGCAAATTACCATACGACAATATTTTCACAAAAACTTTAAATAAGAATTTAATAGAGCAAGAAGAAAGTAAAATTTCAAATAATAATAAAGACGTATCAATTTTAATTAGTAACTATTTTTTAAGAAATAATATTAAATCAAAAAAAAGCAAGAAGTTTTTAAAACAATATAACTTTATAGAAAATTAAACTATGAAAAAAGTAAAAACATTTATCATAGCATTGTTTTCTGTTTTTATATTAAATGCTCAAAATCATTATAATTGTTCTCAAAGAAAAATAAATAAAAACACACATTCTTTTAATGAAGCAAAATATAAAAAATCAGAATTTGCATATGATGTAAAACATTATAATTTAGAATTTTTGCTTGAAGATTTAACAAAAAAATACATAAATGGCAAAATAACAACACTTTTTGAAGTTAAATCAACAAATTTTAATCAAATAGCCTTTGATTTAGCAGATAATATGACTGTAGATTCTGTAATTTTTCATGAGAATAAAATTGAATCTAACTCAATTTTACAAGAAAACAATGAACTTATTATAAACTTACCTGTAACCCTTTTAAATGAAACATTAGATTCTATTTCTGTTTTTTATCAAGGCGTTCCTGACCCAACAGAAAGTTTTGGTTCTTTCGAACAAACAACACACGAAGGAAGTCCAATAATTTGGACACTTTCAGAACCATATGGAGCAAAAGATTGGTGGCCATGTAAACAAAGCCTAAACGACAAAGCAGATTCTATTGATGTTTTTGTTACAAATGAAGAAGCATACAAAGCTGCAAGCAATGGTCTGTTAATTTCTGAGAAAATTAATAACGGAATGAAAACAGCACATTGGAAACACAAACATCCAATAACGGCGTATTTGATTGCAATTGCTGTTACAAACTATTCCTCCTATTCTGATTTTGTAACCCTAAATACAGGAGAAGAAGTTGAAGTTTTAAACTATGTTTTTCCGGAATACCTTTCAACAGCAAAAGAAAATACACCAAATGTTTTAGATGTAATTAAGTTGTATAGTGATTTATTTTTGCCATATCCTTATCATAATGAAAAATATGGCCATGCCCAATTTAGTTGGGGTGGGGGAATGGAGCATCAAACAATGAGTTTTATGGTAAGTTTTTCACATCACCTTATGGCACATGAGCTTGCACATCAATGGTTTGGCGATTTTGTAACTTGCGGAAGCTGGGAGCATATTTGGTTAAACGAAGGTTTTGCAACATACTTAGACGGTCTTACGCATGAACATAATTTAAATGATGATGGAGTAAATTTTAGTAGTTGGAAAGCCGGCTTAATTAGTCAAATAACTTCAGAACCGGATGGCTCTGTTTGGGTAAATGACACAACAGATATTTGGCGAATTTTTAGTAGCAGACTTTCGTATTCAAAAGGAGCAATGGTTCTTCATATGTTAAGAAAAAAAATTGGAGACGATGCATTCTTTCAGGGAATTCAAAACTACTTAACAGACCCTGATATTGCAAATGGATATGCATTAACTTCTGATTTACAAGTACATCTCGAAGAAACCTATGGAAGTTCTTTACAAGAATTTTTAAATGATTGGTTTTATGGAGAGGGTTATCCAATTTACAAAATTTATTATTCACAAAACCAAAAAGAACAACTATCTCTAAATATTAATCAAATACAATCTCACAACTCTGTTTCTTTTTTTGAAATGTTGGTACCAATTAAGTTTTCCGGAACAGAAAAAGATACAATAATTTGGTTTAACAATACTGAAAACGGGCAGCAATTTAATGTTGATTTAGATTTCGTTATTACAACAGCACAATTTGATCCGGATAATGATATTGTTTCAAAAGGATCTTCAATATCAAGAATAAATATTGTTAATGAAGATGGAACAGTTTTTTTAAGTCCAAATCCTGCCGAAAATAATATTAAGGTTATTTTTATTGAAAAAATTAAACCGAATAACATTATAATTTCTGATACCAAAGGAAAAATAATTAAATTTTTTGATACAAGCAATAATAACCCTTTATATGAATTTGAATTTAACTTAAAAGATTTTGCAAAAGGATTATATTTTATTTCATTTTATGAAGACGATAAAATCATAACAAAAAAGTTTATTAAAAACTAACAGTTTCAACATATTTTATATTTTTGCGAAAAAAAGAATATGTTTTCAGGAATAGTAGAAGAAGTTGGAATTGTAAAAAATATCCGAAAAGAAGGAGAAAATGTTCATTTCACATTAACATGTAATTTTGTAAATGAACTTAAAATAGATCAAAGTCTTTCTCATAATGGAGTTTGCTTAACAGTTGTTAAAGTAACAGACAAAACATACACTGTTACAGCAGTACAAGAAACACTTATAAAATCAAACTTAGGTTTATTAAAAGTTGGAGATAAAGTAAATCTTGAAAGAAGTATGAAGCCGGACAGTTTGCTTGATGGACATATTGTACAAGGACATGTTGACCAAACAGCAATATGTACAAAAGTTGAAGAAGCCGACGGAAGTTGGTATTATACATTTGAGTATGAACCTAAAAATGACAATGTTACAGTTGAAAAAGGATCTGTTTCTGTAAATGGTGTAAGTTTAACGGTTGTTAATTCACAAGATAATTCTTTTCAAGTAGCAATAATTCCATTTACACACGAAATTACAAATTTTCATACAATAAAAGAAGGAACAGTTGTTAACATTGAGTTTGATATTATAGGAAAATATATTACCAAAATAGTAAAGCAATATATGGATAAATAAAAAAATGTTATTTTTGCATTTTTTCAAAAAGCAAATATGGCAGAAAATAAAAACATTTATCCGGTTTTCGATCAAATAATAAATAAAGAACAGAAAGAAAAATTTTTAAACCAAAAAGCAAAAGTTATTTGGTTTACGGGTTTGTCGGGGTCAGGAAAAACAACATTAGGTGCTGCACTAGAAAAAGAACTTTTTAAAGAAGGTTTTTTAACTCAAATTTTAGATGGTGATAATATTCGTTCCGGCATA
>JAADEE010000212.1 GCA_013153575.1 Chlorobiota bacterium | reverse complement strand
TCTAATGATGATTCTCCAAAATCAATAAATCTTGCTTCAAGCTTTTTTTTGTCTGTTACATCAGGATGTTGTTTTGCACAAGTTTCAAGAATTTTGGAAACAAGCTCAATATCACTGCCATATGCAACCCCTACTTTAATTCTAAATCTAATTTTTCTGCCTTCACTATGTGTCCAGTTTATAACTTTATCAGTAACAATTTTTGAGTTAGGAATTATAATTGATACACCGTCTCTATCTGTTCCTTCGGTTGTTCTAAGACCTATATTTTCAAGTCTCATAAGTTTGCCTTCAACCTCTAAAATATCTCCAACTTTAGTTTTTCCTTCAAAAAGCAAAATTATTCCTGAAATAAAATCATTAAATGTTTGTTGCAAACCTAAACCTATTCCTACAAGCAGTGCTGCCGAACCTGTTAGCAAAGCTGTAACTTTTATTCCTAATGAATTTAAAATTGATATTATTGCTACAAACCAAAAGAAGTAACTAACAATTTTTATTACTGTATATAAATCATTTTGGCGTTCATTATTGTTTTTATAAACTTTTAGCAAGAATTTCTTAAAAATAAACAATAATAATTTTGTAGATAAAATTATTAAAATAACATTTACTATGTTCTGAACAGTAAAGCTATATTCATTTACTTCAAGAAGTTTATATGATAAAAAATCTTTCATTATTTATCTAATCTATCCTTAGACATTTCTTTGTATCTCATTCTATTTTTAAAAATATCAATTGCCATAAATAGTGCTGCTCTAAAAGAATCAGGTGATGCTACTCCTTCACCTGCTATTTCAAAAGCAGTTCCATGAATGGGTGAAGTTCTTACAATTGGCATTCCTGCAGTGTAATTTACACCATTCTCAAAATCAACAATTTTAAATGGTGCAAGTCCTTGGTCGTGGTACATTGCAAGTATTGCATCAAACTTTGAATAAGAATTTGAACCAAAAAATCCGTCGGCAGGATACGGGCCTATTGCCATAATACCTTCATCTCTTGCTTTATTTATTGCAGGAATAATAATGTCTTGTTCTTCGGTTCCTAAAACTCCATTATCTCCTGCATGAGGATTTAAACCTAAAACTGCAATTTTTCCACGTCTTATTGCAAAATCTTGAAGCAATGATTTATTTAAAATTCTAAGTTTTTTCAAAATATTTTCTTCTGTTATTACCGAAGGGACATCTTTTAATGGCACATGACCTGCAACTACACCAATTCTCATATGTTCGCCAAGCATTAACATAAGAACTTCATCAGAATTTGTTTTAGTTTGGAAATACTCTGTATGTCCGGGAAATTGAAATTTATCTGATTTAATACTTTTTTTATTTATTGGTGCTGTAAGAATAACATCAATTTTATTATTGAGTAAATCTTGGGTTGCTCTTTCTAAAGAAAGGTATGCAGCTTCACCTGATTCTGCTGTTGATTTGCCAAGTTCTATTCTTGTATTTTCATCAACACAATTAATAATATTTGGTCGTTTAAGGTTTGCATCATCGGCATCTTTTATAATATTTAAACTAAAATTTTCAAGGTTAATAGCTTTCCTGTGATATGCCGATAATTTTGGTGAGCCATACACAATTGGTGTGCATAAATCATTAATTCTTTTATCAATAAGTGTTTTTATAATTACTTCGTAACCTATTCCGTTTATATCTCCGTGAGTTATTCCTACTCTTATTTTTTTTTCTGCTGTTTCCATATATTTTGAAATTTAGAAATATGAAATTTAGAACCTGCTATTTTGTATAATAACAGTTCAAATTTTCAAAGCTTATTTTATATTTTTAAAGAAATTATATAATAATCTTACACCATAACCACTTCCTCCTGCTGTTCTGTAAGCTTCTTTTTTGCTTAAAATTGAAGGACCGGCAATATCAATATGCACCCAAGGATAATCGGTAAAATATTCTAAAAATTTACCGGCAGTAATTGCTCCGGCATCACGTTCTCCTATGTTTTTTATATCTGCAATTGACGATTTTAACATACTTTTATATTCATCCCAAAAAGGAAAACGAACAACACGTTCATACACTTCCTCACCACTTGAAATTAAATCGTTAAATGTTTCATCTTTTGCTGTTCCCATAACTACCGAAGCATGAGTTCCTATTGCAACAGCAGCAGCACCTGTTAAAGTTGCAACATCCATAACAAGTTCAGGATTAAACTGTTGTGCATAACTTAAAGCATCTGCAAGAATTAATCTTCCTTCTGCATCAGTATTTAAAACTTCAACAAAAAGTCCGTTATGCATTTTTATAACATCACCCGGCACATAAGCATTTGCATTTACCATATTATCTGTTGAAGGAATTAATGCAATAATATTTATTGGTAATTTATTTTTTGCAATTGCATACATTGCTCCTATAACTGCTGCAGCACCTGCCATATCCAACTTCATTAAATCCATTGAATTTTTTGTTGGCTTTAAGCTATAACCACCGGAATCGTAAACCAAACCTTTTCCCACAAGAACATAAGGTTTTGAATTTTTAGCATTTTTAGGTTGCCATTTTAAAATTGAGAATGTTGGTGAAATATTACTTCCTTTGTTAACAGCAAGTATGCCACCCATTTTATTTTCTTCAATTTCTTTTCTTTGAAAAACTTCAACATTAAAACCTGCTTCTTTACCAAGTTCTTTTATTTTTTCAGAAAGTTGTACAGAATTTAATGCCGAAAATGGTTCATTTCCTAAATCTCTTGCATGAAAAAGTGCAGTTGCTACATTTTGTAATTCTTCAATATCAGCATTTGTAACATTATCTGAAATAATATTAATTTCATTAAAATCAGATTTTTTGTCATTTGCATCTTTATAATATTTTAAGAATTTATAATTACTTAAAATCATTCCTTCGGCTAATGCCAAAATATCTTTTTTAGTTGAACCTTCACCAATTACCGAAACAGAGCTTAACTTATTCTTATTAAACAAATTAACAAGTCTGCTTCCAACAGTTCTTACTTTTTCTAATTCGTTACTAATTGATTTATCTGTAAAATTTAAAAAGTAAAAAAAGTTTTCATAATTATTAATTTCAATAATTTCTTTTTCATTTTTTAATTCTCCTGAAATATAATTTTGTTGTTGTTCGTTAACCTTATATTCAGTAAAATTTATTTTATTACTGATAAATACAATTGAATCTTTATGTTTTAAATCTGATTTATTTTTAAGTTTTATTATCATTTTTTTATATTGTATAATTTAAAAGGTAAAATTATAAAAATAAGTAAAAAAAGACTTAAATAAACTATATTTTAATTTTTAAAATGCATAAAAAAAACTTTTGCACGTATTTTGCGATTAAAACTTAAAGAAATAATTAAACCAAAATTTAATAGATGAATAAATTCATCCTTATATTTATATTCAATGTTATATTTTTTAGTTCTTTTTCGCAAGAAAATAAAAAATTTGGAACTGATGATAATAATATTGAAGCAGAATATAGTTTTTCTATAAGGTTATTACCTAGTATGGGAAATAACTTATTCCAATGTGCAATAATAAAAAACAATGCTCCTTTAAAAGGCAATATTGAATATTTAAATGTAAATGACTGGATACTTCAAGCAGCAGGATATGAAAAATCTCTTGCAAACCCAAATAATGAAAATTTATTTGCAAAATATAATGTTTTTGAAGTTCCTGAAGTTGCAAAAAATAAAGGAGATAGTGAAATAAAATATTATACCATAAATAAAGCAAAAGCAATTTTTAATAATTTATGGAGATTAAAATATTCTGAATATCCTTACTTTAATCCTAAATTAAATAATGAAAAAGGTTGGGCTCAGCATCCTGACCCTCAAATTACATGGTTACCATCAGAAAGTCAAATGAATATACTCAGAACTTCTTTTGGAATACATGAATTAAGTGATTTTATTGTTGGAGAAAATGCGTTTAAACTTTTAAAAGATATTAGAGACAGAAATTGGCAAAACAGATACATACAAAGTGCAGGAGGATATACTGTTAATAATGACACAACAAATAATTAATCTATCCTATTTCTGTTAATAAATTGTTAAAAATAAATTGTTTTCTAATAATTTAACTCTTAAAAACTGCAAAAAACAGCTTTTTTATAAAATAATCATTAAACGTTAATAAAGAATTTGTAAAAATTAACACAATAATAATAAAAGTTATATTTTTGCAATTATTGTTGTTTTAATAGAACTAAAAAGAAAAATAATGTCAAAAATTATAGCTTTAGCAAATCAAAAAGGAGGAGTTGGTAAAACAACTACTGCTATTAATTTAGCTGCAAGTCTTGCAGTTTTAGAAAAAAATGTTCTTATTGTTGATGTTGACCCACAAGCAAATGCAACATCAGGAACAGGCTTTGACCTAAATGAGATTGAATATAGTGTGTATGATTGCTTTATAAATGACAAAAAAGCATCTGAAGTAATTTTAAAAACGCAAATAGATAATTTACATCTTTTACCTTCACACATTGATTTGGTTGGAGCAGAAATTGAAATGCTTGAAATGGAAAATCGAGAATATATTCTTGCAAATGCTTTAAAAGACGTTAAAGATAATTATGATTATATTTTACTTGATTGTTCGCCTTCATTAGGTATGTTAACTTTAAATGCTCTTACAGCCGCTGATTCTGTAATAATTCCTGTTCAATGCGAATATTTTGCTTTAGA
>JAADEE010000030.1 GCA_013153575.1 Chlorobiota bacterium | reverse complement strand
AAATTATTCGTGTTACAAAATTAGCTTTTGAATATGCACGAAAAAGAAATGGAAGATTAACAGCTGTTGATAAAGCTAATGTTCTTGCATCATCAAGACTTTGGAGAGAAACTATTCAAGAAATGGAAGCTGAATATAAAGATGTTAAAATTGAATACATGTTTGTTGATAATGCTGCTATGCAGTTAATTCAAAATCCAAAAGGTTTTGATGTAATGGTAACAGGAAATATGTTTGGCGATATTTTAACTGATGAAGCAAGTGTTATTACAGGCTCTTTAGGGATGTTACCATCTGCATCTGTTGGAACTCATACATCAGTTTTTGAACCAATTCATGGTTCATTTCCTCAAGCTGCAGGAAAAAATACTGCAAATCCTTGTGCAACAATCTTATCAGCAGCAATGCTTCTTGATTCTTTAGATTTAACAGAAGAGGCAAAAACTGTTAGAAAAGCAGTTGAAGCATCTTTAGAAAGCAATTTTGTAACAGAAGATCTTGATAAAGATATTGCAAAATCAACATCGGAAGTAGGGGGGTGGATTGCAGAATATATTTTAAAAAGCTGATTTATTACTACAATGAAAATGAAAGAAAATTTACGAAGTAAAGATTCAACTCAAGGTAAACGTATGGCTGGAGCCAGAAGCTTATGGCGTGCAAATGGTATGAAAGAAAAGCAATTTGGTAAACCAATATTTGCGATTGCAAATTCATTCACACAATTTGTTCCGGGACATGCTCACTTGCATGAAGTTGGTCAATATGTAAAATCAATAATTGAAGATGCAGGATATTTTGCTGCAGAATTTAATACAATTGCTGTTGATGACGGAATTGCTATGGGACATAGTGGAATGTTGTATTCTTTGCCCTCTAGAGATTTAATTGCTGATAGTGTTGAATATATGTGTAATGCTCATAAAGTTGATGCATTAATTTGCATTAGTAATTGTGATAAAATTACACCGGGTATGCTTATGGCTTCAATGCGACTTAATATACCCACTATTTTTGTATCAGGCGGACCAATGGAAGCGGGTATTCATAATGGTAAAAAAATTGATTTGGTAGATGCAATGATTTTATCAGCTGATAATACAACATCAGATAATGATATTTATGAAATAGAAAGAAGTGCTTGCCCTACTTGTGGCTCATGTTCCGGAATGTTTACAGCAAATTCAATGAATTGTTTAACCGAAGCTCTTGGATTAGCTTTACCCGGAAATGGAACAATTGTAGCAACCCACGAAAATCGCTTGAAACTATTTGAAGATGCTACAAAAACTTTAATAAAAAATACTGAGGATTATTATTACAATTCAAATGAAAATGTTTTACCTAGAAACATTGCAGTAAAAGATTCCTTTTTTAATGCTATGGCATTAGATATTGCAATGGGAGGAAGCACAAATACAGTCTTACATATTTTAGCAATTGCACATGAAGCAGGTGTTGATTTTAGTATGAAAGATATGGACGAACTTTCAAAAAAAGTACCAACACTTTGTAAAGTTGCACCGGGCTCTCATTACCATATTGAAGATGTAAATAAAGCAGGAGGAATTATATCTATTTTAAGTGAATTAGCAAAAGGAGGATTAATAAATACAAATGTAAACAGAGTAGAACAACAAACCTTAGGCGAAATTATTCAAACTCATGATATAACAAAAACTACTGCCGTTGAATCTGCAAAATATTTATATAAAAGTGCACCCGGAGGCAAGAAAAACCTTGTATTAGGTTCACAAGGAAGTTATGAAGATGAATTTGATACTGACAGAAAGAATGGTTGTATTAGAAGTGTAGAGAATGCATATAGTAAAGATGGAGGTTTAGCTGTCCTTTATGGTAATATTGCAAAAAATGGATGTATTGTAAAAACTGCAGCAGTTGATAAGTCAAATTTAACATTTAAAGGAAAAGCAAAAGTATATGAATCGCAAGATGCTGCTGTTAAAGGAATCTTAGGCGGGAAAGTGCAAGCCGGAGATGTAGTTGTTATTAGATATGAAGGACCAAAAGGAGGACCGGGTATGCAAGAAATGCTTTATCCAACTACTTATTTAAAATCAGTAGGACTAGATAAGCAATGCGCATTAATTACAGATGGAAGATTTTCAGGAGGAACATCAGGTTTGTCAATAGGGCACATATCACCAGAAGCAGCTGCCGAAGGTGAAATAGCAATTATTAAAGATGGCGATGAAATTGAAATTAATATTCTAAATAGAACAATAAACCTTTTAATATCTGATAAAGAAATAAAACAGAGAATTCAAAAAGAAAAATTAAAGCAAGAGAACGCTTTTAAACCTGTAGGAAGAAAAAGGAAAATATCGCAAGCATTAAAAATATATTCTCATTTTGTTTCATCTGCAGATTTAGGTGCAATAAGAATTATAAAGTAATTTTTTTACTCAATAAATTTAAATTGAAAATCATGACAACAATTGTAAAAGATGAAATAGTTTTTAAAGAAGATAATATTTCCGGCTCTAAAGCTGTAATCTTATCTCTTTTAAACGAAGGAAGTAATACCATTTTTGGGTATCCGGGTGGAGCAATTATGCCTATTTATGATGCCCTTTATGATTATGATAAAGAAATTAAACATATATTAACAAGACATGAACAAGGAGCTGTTCATGCAGCAGAAGCATATGCAAAAGTTTCAGGAAAAACAGGAGTTGTTTTTGCAACATCTGGGCCGGGTGCAACTAATTTAATAACAGGTTTGGCAAATGCAATGGTAGATTCTACGCCTATAATTTGCATAACAGGTCAAGTTCACTCACATTTATTAGGATTTGATGCATTTCAAGAAACTGATGTAGTTGGTATTTCAATGCCTGTTACAAAATGGAATTATCAAATTACTAAAGCTGAAGAAATTCCGGAAGTTTTTGCAAAAGCATTTTATTTGGCAAGAACAGGACGTCCCGGACCAATTTTAATTGACATAACAAAAGATGCACAAATTGAAAATTTCAATTATACTTATCAAAAAGTAAATAAAATACCAACTTATTACCCATACCCTAAAATAAAGAAAGAAGCAATTCTCGAAGCCGCAGAATTAATTAATAGCTCAAAAAAACCATTAATATTAGCAGGGCAAGGAATTAAAAATTCAGGTGCAGAAGATGAACTTAAAATTTTAATTAATAAAACAGGAATTCCTGTTGCTACTACTTTATTAGGAATGACCTCCTTTTCATCAAAACATCCTTTATATTTTGGGATGTTAGGTATGCATGGTAATTATGCTCCTAATATAAAAACAAACGAAGCTGATTTAATTATTGCTATTGGAATGAGATTCGACGATAGGGTTACTAGTGATACAAAAAAATATGCAAAAAATGCAAAAGTTATTCATATTGATATTGATCCTTCAGAAATTGATAAAAATATAAAAACAGATGTTTCAATTATTGGAGATGCTAAAAAAGTTATTAAAAATTTAATACCTATTGTAAATGAAAACGAACATAAAGAATGGATTGAAGAATTTAATAAACTTAAAGAATATGAATATGAGAAAGTTATAAAAATTGATATTTTCCCGGATACAAAACGGTTCAGACCGGCTGAAATAATTCATGCAGTTTCAGAATATTGCCCTAAAGATACAATTGTTGTTACAGATGTAGGACAACATCAAATGATGGCAGCACGGTATTTTAATTACAGTCATTTAAATGAATTAATCACATCCGGAGGACTAGGAACTATGGGATTTGGACTTCCTGCGGCATTTGGCGCAAGTGTGGCTGCACCTAATAGGCAAGTTGTACTTTTTGTTGGTGATGGAGGTTTTCAAATGACTATTCAAGAATTGGATACAATAAGAAGAAGCAATTCAAATATCAAAATAATAATGCTTAATAACAGCTATTTAGGAATGGTTCGTCAATGGCAGGAATTATTTAATGATCGAAGATACTCATTTACGACAATGGACAATCCTAATTTTATTAAAATAGTAGAAGCATATACAATAAAACGAAAAAGGATTACAAAACGTGAAGAATTAAAAGAAGCAATTAAAGAAATGTTTGCAACAGAAGGACCTTATTTTCTTGAAGCAGTTGTTGAGAAGGAAGATAATGTTTTTCCAATGGTTCCATCAGGAGCATCCGTTTCTGATATTATCTTAAGTATTAACGATTTAAAAAACTAATTATGGATAAGTTATTTACATTATTAATTATTACAGAAAACAATATTGGGCTTTTAAATCATGTTACTATTGTTTTTACACGAAGAAAAATGAATATAAGAAGCATAACAGCTTCAGAATCTAAGATTAAAGATATTTATAGTTATACAATTGTTACAAAAACAGATAATGAATCTATTAGCAAAATTGCAAAACAATTAGAAAAAATAATCGGTGTTTTTAAAGTCTTTGTATATGAAGAACATGAGATTATTCATCAAGAATTAGCACTCTATAAATTACCAATTTCTGCAATTCATGAAGGTGTGGAATTGAGAAAATTGTAAGAGAAAATAATGCTAGAATCTTAAATATTGAAAAAGAATATATTCTTATTGAAAAAACAGGACATAAAGAAGAAACACAAAAATTATTAGAGATTTTGAAACCTTTTGGAATATTGCAATTTATTAGATCAGGTAGAGTAGCAATGGCAAAACCAATGAAATCACTTGAAGAGCATTTGTCTGAAAAAGAAAATGCTT
>JAADEE010000055.1 GCA_013153575.1 Chlorobiota bacterium | reverse complement strand
AATATTTGAGAATAACTTTTTAAAATTGCATTTGAAAGTATTTTTATATTGAATTTTGAATTCATATTTTAAACTGTCAGTTTGTTAATTTATTAACAAAAAGAAACTTTCAATTTTTTTTGAAAGTTCTTTTATGTTAAAAAATGTATGTGTAGTTTTTTTATTCAAAGTACTTGTTAAATTCTGCAAATTTAACTTTAAGTTCTTCAAGTTTTGATTTTGCTTTTTCTAGGTCTTTTTCTCCAATTAGCAAATGCATATCATTTTCAATGCCATGGAAGAATATTTTTATTTGCATTAATGTTGCATCGTCATAATCTTTATCAAGCATCATCATTTTTGCTTTGTTAAAAATTTCACTGCCAAGTTGGTTATAATCTTCAATATTATCAGAGCTGAAATTATTAATTTTTGCACTTATTTCATTTATTTGTTCTATTGCTTCCGGTTTTAATTGCCATTTTTTACCATTATTTAGTTCTAAACTTCCCATCTTCTTCATTCTTTGCATAGTGCCAAAGTCAGTATCATAAATTACTTCTGCAATAATTTTTAATTCTTCCTCAGAATAACCTAAGTTTGGCATTAAATTGAACTTTCTTACAGAACCCGGCATTAAAACTTTATCTTCTGTAGGATTTTTTGAAAAATTAACCACTGCTTTTATGAACTCTTCTTTTGAAGGAAAACTTGGCATATAATGTTCCTTAATTCTCATCATAGGTGGAGCAGTCATTTTGCCTTTCATGTCAGGACTTGGTTTTTCAATATGGCAAATTATACATTTTTGTTTCATTAATTTATATGCCTCAGAATTTTCAGTTGCAACAACTTCTTCTTTTTTACTATTTGTATCTTTTGCTGTTTTTTCTTTGTTTTCTTCAGAATTACAACTAAAAATAAATAGTGATGCGATAATAATAAATGTTAGTTTTTTCATTTTAAATGTTTTAATTAATAATTTGATGTTTGAATTTGATTTTAAAAATATCAAAAAGTTTAATCTTAAACTATTTTATTTTGTGTTTATTTTAGATGTTTCGGAACTTTTTCTAATGCAACCATTGTTTCATTGGTTTCGCTTTCGCGGATAACGTGAGTTTTTCCCTCAGTATCAATTAAAACAATATTTGGTCTTAATGTGATGAATTGCATCCATTGTGTCATATTATAAGCACCAACTCTTTTTAACACATAGTTATCTCCTTTGTTTAGAAGTGGGAAGTTTATTGCACTTCTAATTATATCAATATTCATACATAAAGGTCCATAAATTGTTGTATCTTCAGTATGTGTGCTAACTTCTTGTGCAGGATAAATTTCGTGTTCATACCAAAAAGATGTAAATAGCATATTAACGCCTGTGTCAACAATCATTGAACGTCTTCCGTTTGCTAATCTTTTATTTGCTAAAACTGTTCCTGCTATGTAACCTGCATCATCAATTAATGCTCTACCTGTTTCTAAAAACAGAGTTGGCATATTTTGAGGGTCAATTTCAGAATTTATAATTGCATTTGTTATAGCTTCTGCATACTGGTCAAATGTAGGGCAAGTATCTTTCCCGGGAAGGTAGGCTCCTTTTAATGTGTTTTTTGAAGCAAAACCACCGCCCATGTCAATGTATTTTATTTTATGATTAAATTTTTTGTCTAATCTTACAGCAAGTTCCGATAATTTTGAGGCTGCAACTCCATAAGCATCAGGTGTTAATATGTATGTTCCTATATGAGTGTGTAAACCTATTAAGTCAAGCTTTTCAGATAACATAATTCTGTTAAGTGCATTCCAAGCTTCACCATTTTCGTAGTTAAAACCAAATCTGTCCCATTGAGGATAAATACCTGTATCCATATTTACCCTAATTGCAACTTTAGGTCTTTCTTTTGTTGTTTTAGAAAGTGAGATTATATCATAAAGTTCATCAAAATGGTCAATGTGTATGTACGAACCATTATTAATTGCTTTTTCTAAGTCTTTTTTGCTTTTGTCGGGTCCGTTAAAAATTATTTTGTTTGGAGCAACACCATTTGCAATTGCTTTATCATACTCAAATCCTGAAACTACTTCTGCCCAAGAGCCTTCTGAATGATAAATTTGGCAAATAGCATTTAAGTAATTTGTTTTATACGACCATGCAAGTTGAACTTTTGGGTATCTTGTTGTAAAAGCTTGTTTAATTTCACTTACAGTGTTTCTTATAGTTTTTTCAGAAACAACAAAAACAGGTGAGCCGTATTCTTTTAATAAATCTGTAACTTTAACATTGTCAATCTCTTTAATGACTTCCATTTTTGTTGACATGCCAAATTTATCAGTAACGCCTGCACTAATTTTATTGATTACAGGTCTTTCGTATCTTAATTTTTCTTTTGTAGCCATTTTATTGTTTTTTTAGTTTAAGTTAATTCTTAAAGTTCTCCGGTAATAGATAATTTCTCAAATTGTGAAATGTCGCCTATAATATCGTATGAGTATCTTATAAACATTTTTCCGGCACTATAATTCTTAAAAGGTATTACATCTTCACCAAGAGCTAATTTTACAAGAGCTTCCGGCAGGTTTTGTCCTGCACCAACTGCAAGATATACCCATGCAGGGATTCTTGGGTTTATTTCAATGATATAATATTTTCCATCATTAGTTTTAATAATTTCGAGTTCCATTCCGCCTCTCCATTTTGTTTTTCTAATGAGGTCGTGTGTAATTTCTAAAAGTTTTTCATCTGTTAAAGTTATACCACCCCATGCTTTTCCTTTGTCGGTAATGTATTGCTTACGCATAGGAACAGCACCTATTGTATTTCCTTTTCCGTCTCCGAGAGCAACAACATTAACTTCTGTTCCTTTTACAAATTGCTGGATAATAACAGGAATACCCCATTTTGCAGAAATTTTATTAAAATGTTCTGTAACTTGTTGTTCATTATATGCTAAATATGCATCATAAAATTTTCCTTTTACAAGAACAGGATATTCAAATTCAGTATCTAATTTGCTAACTTCAACTAAATTTGTAATATTTTTACTTTCAGGAATGTCTAAACCATATTTTTTGCCATATTTTGGAAGAACTGATTTGTGTCTTTCTTCAAATTGTTTAATCGTAGGTAAAAAAGTTGCAATACCCATTGATTTTAAAACATCTTCCGATTTCATAAAAGTAAAAAGTTCAGCGTCAAAGTTAGGAATTATAACCTGTAAGTTTTCTTTTGAATGTATGTACTTAATTCTATTAATTAGGTTGTCAGCACCTGCAGAAGGATATGGTATTTGATAAATTTTATCAGCAATATTATCCATGTAAATGCCGGGTTCTAAGTTTTCATATACTAAACCAATTATCCGAACATCAAAATCTTTTGCTTCCCTAAGTGCTCTTATTACCGGAACACCCGGGCCCGGATTGTCAGTGTTGTTAAGTCCTGTTACTGCTATTGTATATTTTGGTTTCATTTACAAGTGAATTAAATTAGTTTTATGACAAATATTACAGTTTCCTGTTTTGGCAGGAAGTTTCATAAAAATTGTCTTACTTCCTTTTTTTACAGATGGATAAAGACCATTTGTAAAGTCAATTAATTTGTCAGATTTAAAAGTTCCATTTTCATCAGATGTTAAACTTATAACTTTTTCTCCTTGTCCGTTTGGTTTTGTAAATAATTCAATTTTTACATTATTTGCAGGTGTTTTTTTATTATCATAAACAATTCCTGAAATGTAAAATTTTGATAAAGAAACAAATGCACTTGAAAGAAGAAAAAAGATGATTGAAATTAAAATAATCTTAATCTTCATTTTAATTATTTGTTTATTCTGTTAATCTTAAATTTTGTAACATAATTAAAAAGTCATTGAAGTTGTTTTCGAATATTGCTTCGTCAACATCATAATTTTCTAGAAAATAGTCTTTAATTTCTTTTTCGCTTTTGTTTGCTGAAATTAATTTTACAATTTCTTTTCCTGTTTCATTCAATGAATACGAATCTCCTGAGTTTGAATCAAATAAAAAACCGGATTCGCTAACTGCTATATTTTTTTTTATTTTCATAGTTAAATAATTTATTTTTGAAAGTTTAAATTAAAAAAAGAAAAAAAGGTGCTCGGCTTAATTTAATGAGAAATCTGAAACCAATTATTATTAATTTTCGCTTTGCACCTTTTTAGTTTTATTGAAAACACCTTTTGTGTTCTCCTGAAATTATTATATTTAATCTGTTTTCTGTTATAAATTGAGCAATGTATGTGTTGTTTTTATATTTGAGTTGTCTGAAAAATGCTCTCATATGATTTTCAGAACCACATATTAGCTGTTCATATAATTTTTTTATATCTTCATTTTTTGTTTTTGCAACTCTTTCTTCTAAATCAAAAATATCAACATCTTCAATTGTTGCACCTACTGTTAATGCTTTTTCAATATTTTCAGAACCTGTTTTTGTTAAATCATTATATAAGTTTTGAAGTTTATTATTTTCAAACACTCCTAATTCATTTTTTTTAGGAATCTTTATTCCTAAATTTTTAATTTGTTCAAGAACTAAGCTCATATGATAATTTTCACTTTTTGCTATATTCTTAAAAACAGGTAGAGTGTATTTTTCTGAAAGAAAAGCATAAACATCATGAGCTAATTTTTCTTCTTCATACATATAAATAAGTCCTTCTTTGTCACTTTTTGTTACTTGTGCATTTATAACTTTAATAGAAAATATTGAAAT
>JAADEE010000299.1 GCA_013153575.1 Chlorobiota bacterium | reverse complement strand
ATGAAAAATATGTTAAAAGTCAAGTTTGGAATAAAATTGTTAAAAATTACGCTTTATCAGGAACTTATGAAGAATTAGGAATTGATGTAAGCGGAATGGAACTTGCAAAAATTATTAGTGGAGAAAATATTCAAACAGGATTAGATCCTTTAACAAAACAAATTTTCTCAAATAAAAACGGACAGTTTGATGCCAAAGCAGCAGTAAACTTTTTTACAAATGCAAGTGAAACTGAAAGAGGGATGAAAATTGCTACATTTCTTGAAAATGAAATGAAAGACAATAGAAAATTCACTAAATACATTTCACTTATTCAAAAAGGAATTAACACTACAACATTTGAAGCAAAACAAGCATATCTTGAAAGAACAAAATTAGTAGATTTCAATTATGCAGTTAAAAAATATAGAGAAATTGCAGACAGTACAATTAATGTTTCGGATGCAGATTTAGAAGCATATTATTCTGAACATAAAAATGAATATGAGCAAAAAAAATCAAGAGACATTGCATACGTAACATATAAAATTGTTCCTTCGGAAGAAGATAAACAAGCAACAAAAAAAGATCTTGAATATTATAAAAATGAATTTAAAGAAATAGATCTTAATAACTTTGAAGAAGTTGTAAATTATGTAAATGCAAATTCAACAAGAAAATTTTATTTCCCACATTTATCTTCAGAAGAAGTAAAAGATTCTGCATTATTCTATGCAAGTTCAGACACAGTTTTCGGGCCAACTTATGAAAACGGAGCTTATACAATGAAGCGAGTTTTTGATAGAAAAGTTATGGCAGATTCTGTTGATGTTCGTCATATACTAATTCAACCTGACGGGCAAGTTATTAAAGATATGGACAGAGCAAAAGAAATTGCAGATAGTTTATTAACTTTAATTAAAGGAGGAGCTGATTTTGCTGAACTTGCAAAAGATAATTCAATATACAGAGTTACAGCAGAAAAAGGTGGAGATTTAGGAATGTTAACAGAAGCAGCTTTATTAAATCAATTAGGAAATGAATTTAGTGATGCATGTTTTTCATCAAAAAAAGGAGATTTAAAAGTAATTGAAACTAAATATGGTTATCATGTTGCTGAAATTAAAGACTTTAGTAAAGATAAAAAAGAGAAAGTAAGAGTTGCTGCAATATACCAAGAAGTAAGACCGGGAAATACAACTGTTAATAATTACTTTACACAAGCAAGAGATTTTTCTGCAGAAGTAGGAAACAGCATTCAAAAATTTGATGAGTTAGTTGCTAAAAAAGGCTTAACAAAAAGAATTGCAAATAATATTGAACCAAGTACAGAAGTAATTGCAGGTATTGAGAACTCAAGCCCAATTATTAACTGGATTTATAAAGATGATACTAAAAAAGGAACAGTTTCATCACCATTCCAAGATGGAGATATGTTTATTGTTGCAATTGTAACAGAAGTTCGTGAAGATGGAATAGCTCCATTAGAATTAGTTAAAGATAGAGTTACTGCAGAAGTTATTAAATCTAAAAAAGGAGAAAAACTTTCTAAAGAAATGGCAAATGTTACTGACTTACCAAAACTTGCAAAAAATATTAGCTTTGTATCTTCAAGACTTAATAATGATGGAATTGAGTATAAAGTAATTGCAACAGCTGTTTATACAGATAAAGATAAAGTTACAAAACCAATCAAAGGAGAAAATGGAGTTTATGTTTTAAAAGTAACATCAATTACAGGAGGTAAAATATCAGATGATGTAGATTTATCAAATGATAAAAATAATGCACAAAGAATGAATTATTTTAGAATTAATCGTGAAATGTTTGAAGCAATAAAAGAAGCTGCAGATGTTGAAGATTATAGATATAAATTTATGTAAGATTTGTTTAAAATTTATTTAAAAAGGAGATGTTTTTGACATCTCCTTTTTTATTTGATTAAAAATCGCATAAAAACCTGTTTTTTTATTCAAAAAACTGTTTTTTTACTCATTTTTTATTAAAAAATGACTAAAAATCGATAAAATTTGAATTTTATTGAAAATATGCTTGATTAATTGTTTAACATATCCAATCTTGTAATGTGTTGTATATCAGTATACAATAAGTGTGTAGTATTCTTTTGATACTTTAAATGCATTTTTAATTATTATTTTTTATGTTATTTTTTTTTGCAAGAATAATTTTTAAATAACTTTGCCCGTCAATAAATATATTTATTAATAAAAATTTTCTACATTATGAAAAAACGTTATTTATCTATTATCGCGTTAGCATTTGTTTTTGGAATTGCTACAGTATTTACATCTTGCGGAAATGGTGACGAAGAAGCACAAAAAGAAGCAGAAGCTGTTGAGGACGTATTTGAAGAAGCATTAAGTGATGTTGATTCTACTACTAATGCAGTTGTTGACTCTGCTGCTGCAGTTGTTGATTCTGTTGCTACAGATGTAACTGAAAAAGCTGCAGATGCAGTTGAAGGAGCAAAAGATGCTGTAGTTGAAGGAGCAAAAGATGCAGTTGAAAAAGTAACTAAATAATTACTTTTACAGTTAAATAAAAAAAGCACATCGTTAGATGTGCTTTTTTTATTTATTTAAGAATTTCTAAAATTTCTTTTCTTAAATTTTTAATTTCTTGCTTTTTACTTTCGTTTAATTTTGAAAAACGTAAAATAGCCATAGTCTTTACAAAGTATCTGTGTATTGAAAAAGCTAATAAACCCATTATTGGAGTTGTTATAAAATATATTAATGCAATAATCCAACTTTTAAATATTAATAAAACCACAATTGATTGTAATAAATAAATTATCGGATTTATTAAAATAACAAATACATATACAACAGAACTTGTAAATTGCTTATCTTCAAATTTTGATGTAACGATATTTGGAAGAAAATAAACTATTGCATTATTAATAAAGCCGTAAATAAAAATAGGAAGACTTAAAAATAACAAAATAAATCTTAAAAATAAATTGCTTTTTTTATTTGTTACTACCCAATCTTTTATATTTAATTCTTTTAAATAGGCTGAATATTTCTTAACCTTATCAATTAAAGATAAAAATATATCGTTTTTATTTTCTTTTAAATTATCAATTTTCTTTATAGTTGCTTTATCAGCTTTTAATTTATTTTCAGGATTTAATTTTAAAGATAATTCTTCAAGCATTTGCTTTTCATTAATATCTCTAAGTAGGTCATATTCATCATGATAATTAAGGTCGCTTATGTGAATTGCTTCCTCTTTTAACCTATTATGCAACATTTCGGTAAACTTAACAATAGTTCTTGCCGGATCTTTTTTATAATCTTCAAAATACTCATTTAAATAAATTGGTTTACCAAATTTTACAACTAATTTAGATCTAAAATTCCAGTAATTTGAATAATAAATTCCTGTTGGAATTATGCAAACATTTGCATTAAAGTTATTCTTTTCTTCAAGCATAAATGCAATTCTTTGAATACCTTTTTTTAGTTGTCTTACATGTTTTTTGTCAATATGTTGTGCTTCCGGAAAAATTGCAACTTGTCTGTGTTTTTCTAAAACCTCAATAGTTTTAGCATAAATTAAGTCATTAAGTTTTAACTTTTCTTTACCATCTCTAATTCTAAAAACAGGAAGAATTTTAAATTTAAATAAAATTTTTGCAAGAATTGGGTTTTGAAAAATATCAGAACGTGCCAAAAAAACAGGTTGAATATCTTGCGAAAAAATAACAGCAAGAGCATCCATAAGAGCATTTTGATGATTAGGAGCAATTAAAACAGGCTTGTCTTTTGGAATGTTTTCAGTGCCTATGTGTGTTACTTCTTTATAGAAAAAATTATCATGAAAAAATTTAGCATAAGCCTTAAGTATTGCATAAAATGTTGATTGTTTTTCTACCTTTCCTAATTTCATATTCGTTTATTTTTTTGAACAAAACTATTATATTTTTTTCATTTATATAAATAATAGTTGCCTTTATCATTTTTTCTTAATTTTGTCGTTCAAGAAAATAAAAATATACTAAACTAAAATAATGGACAGTAAATTATTTAATGAGATTTTTGAAGCAAGTATTGAAAAATATCATATTAAAAACGATATAACAGAAAAACATACTTCAAAATATAAAGAAGATACTATTGAATATCTTTTAGATAAAAAAAATTGGATTGATACAGTTCAGTGGCATCTTGAGGATGTTATTCGCGATCCTGAAATTGAACCTGAAAAAGCACTTGTTTTTAAAAGAGCAATTGATAAATCAAATCAAGATAGAACCGACCTTGTAGAGCTTATTGATGATTATTTTTTTGATGAGTTTAAAGATGTTAAGGCAAATAAAGATGCATTTATTGCAACGGAAACTCCTGCTTGGGCAATTGATAGACTTTCAATTTTAAATTTGAAGATATATCATATGCGTGAGGAATCGGAGAGGGAAGATGCTGACGATGAACACAGAGCAAAATGTTCATTTAAGTTAAAAGTGCTTTTACAACAAAGAGAGGATTTGAGTTTGGCAATAAACCAACTTTTTGATAATATTAAATCCGGTAAAGCAATTATAAAAACCTACAAACAAATGAAAATGTATAACGACCCAAATACAAATTCATTTCTACGAAAATCGGAATAAAATAAATATTTAAAGTGAAAATTTTAGTAATCAGATTATCGGCAATGGGCGATGTTGCTTTAACAGTTTCTGTTATAAAAGCAATGTCAGAGAAATATTCTGATACTGAAATTTTC
>JAADEE010000035.1 GCA_013153575.1 Chlorobiota bacterium | reverse complement strand
GTTAACAGTTATATTTTTTTCTTTAGGTTTATATTATCCAATTCTATCTGCCAAATATAGTATTCTTGATTTTGGTTTGAATTATAAAGAAATACGTTTGTTTGATTCTGTGCGTATTTTTTACAAAGAAGGTTCGTTTTTGTTAGCGGGTATAATTTTAGTATTTACCATTATATTGCCTGTTATTAAATATATTGAGATTGCTAATCGCTTATTTCAGCGGATTCGGATTCCGGCTAATTTTTCAAAATTTTTACATTCCATTGACAAATGGAGCATGCTGGATGTGTTTTTAGTTGCATTATTATTATTAAATTTTAAAATGAATTCGAGTTTTATTAGCATGCACTTACAGGTAGGTACAAATTATATTGCATTGGCTGTTTTGTCGCGAATGCTACTTAGTATTTTAGTAGACAGGTACAATTTAAGAAAAGCTAATTTAAAATAAATACAAATAAAATTTCTTAATAAAAAGTTAAAAAGAAATTGTTAAATTTGTGGGGTATTATTTCAATAATTAAATATTATAAATATATGAAAAGAAAAAATATTAAAATACAAAATGTTAGTTATATCGTGATTTCTTTAATCATTTCTTTTGTTTTATTTAGCTGTGAAGGTAGAAATAGAAGAAATTCTGAAGATAATGATAAAAATACTCAAAGTAGTACTGATAAAGATACTCTTGCAATAGATTCTGATACAATTCAAAATAAGCTCAATAATAAAACAAAAGTATATTTTTATATTGAAAATTCAGCTAGTATTTTTGGCTATATCAATGGGTTTACAGATTATATTGATGTAGTAAATGAATTAGCAGCTATGCCTAAATTTGAAGAAAATAATATAGAAAGAGAGTACTATTTTATCAATGGACGTAAAGATTTGAAAGTAAATTATATTGGAAGTAGTAAAGAAGGAAATATTCTTGTTGATAAATTTAATAAGTCAAAGAATGCTTATAATAGTGGTGATGTTTCAGCAAGTGATTTGAATACAATGTTTCAATTAGCTTTACAAAAAGCTTCTGATAATGATATTTCTATTTTGATATCGGACGGAATATATGATATTAAAGATAAACGTGCACCAAAAGCGGCATTAGTAACGGAAGGAAAAAATACCAGAACACAATTTATCAACAGACTTAGTCAAGGTGATTTACAAACAATATTGGTTAAATTGCAGTCGGATTTTAATGGAAAATATTATTTTGTTACAAAGTACAATGCAAAAGGACGTCAGAAATATATTAAAATAAAGCAAAAGCGACCTTATTACATATGGATTTTTGGGAAAAGTGAATTATTAAACGAATATTTTACAGATGAATATTTAAGTAGTCTAAAAGGTTTTAATGATTTGGTAAGATTTTTAAAAAATGAAAAAACTAATATTCCTTACGAAATATCAAATAAAGAGAATATTGGAAGATTTGATTTTGATAGAGATAATCCCAAGATGTTAAAAAATGTATCATTTAATGAAAGAGATAATATTTTTCAATTTTCTTTTAAAGTTGATTATTCCACATTGCCATTTCCAAATGAGTATTTTACCAATGTTGAAAATTATGAATGTATTGGAACCGGCAAATACAATGTAAAAAAAATTGTAAATATAAATGATAAAAAATATACCCATTTAATAACTGTATATACCAAAACTTCACCTTACGGGAAACTATCCGTAAATTTGAAAAATGTTTTACCTGATTGGATTGAAAAAACAAGTACTTTAGAAGAAAACGAAACAAAAGTGGATGAGAGTACAACTTTTGGATTTAAATTTTTAATTGACGGTATAAGTGAAGCTTATATATATATGAATAAAGGTAATAAATATATTGCCACTTTTGAATTTATATTAACTAAATAACTAAATATAATAAAAACTATGTAATTATGAGAGAACTAATAAGTAGAATTTATGAAAGCCTTTTTTATAACAGTGGTTATAAATTGATTTTTGACTCATTGTATGATGAGGGAGGAATTATGAATGGATACAATACCATGTTATTAATTTTTCTAATAACACCGATTGTTGTATTCAGTTATTTTTACTTTATTTACAAAAAGCCCTTAGCTACCTTTATGACTTGGATGTATTGGTTGATAGGAAATTTTATTTTGGTTTTTGGAATAACCTATTTCGTTATTCGTCAAAGACTTTTTTCAACAACTAATAATGAATTGCTAAACGCTTATACTGATGTAACAACCGGTTATGCCAGCTATGCTAATCAATTTTTGATATATGTTTCATTATACAATGCACTATTATCTTTAATTGTAGCATTTTTGTTCAGCATTATAGCAAAACATTTCAGTAAGCAATTTATTCATTTACCTTTTTAAAATTAAATCATTATGGCAAGAAAATTATATATATTTGGAATTGGAGGTACAGGTTCAAGAGTAATCAAAGCATTTACTTTTTTACTGGCATCCGGAGTAAAACTCAGCAAAGAATTTGATACGGTTATACCTATAATTATTGATCCGGATATTAGCAACGGAGATTTGAACAGAACAAAAACAATTTTAAAGTTGTATCAAGAAATACAAAACGAAATACATAAACCTTATAAGTTTTTTTCGCAAAAGCTGAAAACGATAAATGAACTAACTGATAATTCATCGGATGTTAATCCGGAATATTATCATTTTAAATTGGAAGGTGTTGAAGATAATACATTTGGAGAATATATTGGTTTTAATTCTCTTTCGTCAAATTTCAAGGATGAAAAAGATGATAAAAGCTTTATTAAATTATTGTATTCTGATAAAAATTTACAGTCTAAATTAGATGTAGGATTTAAAGGACATCCAAATATGGGAACTGTTGTTTTAAATCAGTTTACAACAAGTGAAAATTTTAACAATTTTGCCAATACTTTTGCTGATGGAGATGTTATTTTTATCATTAATTCAATTTTTGGTGGAACAGGTGCTGCCGGTTATCCATTGTTATTGAAAAATTTACGAAGTAATAATAAAGATATCCCGAGAATTGATAAAATAAGGATAGCACCGATAGGGGCATTTACGATGTTGCCTTATTTTGCTTTAGATAACAAAGATGAGATAGATGCCGAATCTTTTGAACAAAAAACGGTTTCTGCCATTGACTATTATAATAGGACTATTCTTAAACAAAACCAGATTGATATCCAATATTTTATAGGGAATAAAGGAAATACAAATTTTGAAGAATATTCTGTCGGTGGTGTTGGGCAAAAAAACAGAGCGCATTTCTTTGAATTAGTGGGTGCTTTATCAATTTTTAATTTTACTAAACATATTACTGATGTGATTGAAAATAATGAAGATAATGAGTATCAAAGAAGCAATACAAAAGTACGAGAATTTGGAATTAATGAATTTAATGAAAACGGGATAATTTTTCAAAATTTAGATACAGAAAGTAGAGAGCTTTTTGCATTTCATTTGACAAAATTGAAATTGTTTTCAGAGTATTTAGATAAAAGGTTATATAAAGCTTTGGGTAAGGCAAGATGGACCAAAGGTAAGGGAAAGTTTATGCAATTAATTAAAGCGCAAAAAAATAAATATTCACCGCTTGATAAAGAATATTTCAATTCACCCGAATATAAAAATCAAGTAAAAAATTTTTTGAACTTTTTTGAAGAGTGGCTTTCGGAAATGGAAAGTAATAATCCTGCTTTTGCTCCGTTCAATGAAATAAAAGATGATAATGCTTTTGATATTATTGTAGGCAATGAACTTTCAGATAAAAAAGGTTTTGAGATTGTTGACACTATTAATAATGAATTGATAGAAGAACAGGATATTAGAAACACTAATGATTTGAAACATAGCACGTTGATTAAACTGTTTGATAAATCTTTGGATAGAGCCTTAAAAGAAAATAATATCTTAACCAAAAAACAAAATTAATTATGGAAAATCAAGTAAATAAAGGAATAGTTTTTAGAATGCACGAAGGACAAGGAGGTACCGGTTGGTTTGATTCGGCGCCTTTTACTTCAAAACAATTGGAAAAAATTGTGACGAATAAGAATGGTGTACCTACTTCCATTCCGAGTCCTTATGCTCAAATAGATTTGGTTAAATCCGCTTTTAAATGGGTTTCAGATGCCAATAATGATTTGGAAGGAGGCACAGGAAATCACAAATTAGTATCTTACGCACTTGATGTTGCGCAATTATTTTTTGCTTATGATAAATTTGCCGATAAAGTGAAAATTACAGCTTTGAATCCTACCGATAGACTAAAAGATTTATCGGAAAATTCCATATCGGATAAGCATAAGCACCTAGCTGATACTTTAATATTATTTTGGGATGATGCTGCAAAGACTAAAAGAGAAAAAGGGAGTAATGTTACAGAATATAATTTTGATAAAACTAAAAGATTATATTTTCTATTAAATAATGCCAATGAAATAATTGGTTCAACTTCGCCTGTTACCTTGTTTATGTCTGCACCGGATGCTGATAAAGTAACAGAAAATCTTAATATCAGGATTGGTGAACATATTCTTTTTAAAGATGAATATCGTTCATTGGCAAGAAGAAATAAAGATTTTATCGAATATATTTTTGCTTTGAGTGCAGGTATTGATAATTTTGCAGTTGTATTTCCTGAATTTACAGCTTATTTAAATAAAGTAAAAAATTATCTACCGGAAGATATAAAAAATATGGTAAGTTCTATAAGTGGAGAGCAACTCAAAGAATATCAAGAGCTTACTGT
>JAADEE010000046.1 GCA_013153575.1 Chlorobiota bacterium | reverse complement strand
GATTAATATTAAAGAAGATGATTTTTCTGATGTTATTGAGGATTATAATTTTGATTATCTGTATGATAGCAGTTATGAAAAAAGTGTTGTTGATGATGATTTATGGTTAGAGTTTGCTTCTGATGTTTCTTTATTGCCTGCTGAAATTACTGATGTAAAAAGTGTTAGTAATGATACTTTGTTAAGTGTTTTAAAAGAAAATTCAAATAATTTAGTAAGTAAAATTGATTCTCTTGTAAATTCAATTAATGCTCTTAGTGTTGTATTTTCTCAAATTGATTTTTCTAAGATTAACGCTGTTAAAGAGTTGGAAAAAGAGCATTTTGAATATATGAAAACTCCACAAACTTATACTTTAACTGATGAATCGTTACCGAAACTTGCACCGCGTGATGTTATTGCATTAAGTGAGGCTGTAAAAGCTCATCTTAATTCTCAGGAGGCAAGTTTAACAGGTGAGGAATTAAGTGATTTTGAAAATGATTTGGACGTTAGTAATTTAATTACTAAATTGTTTGAATTTAAAGGAATTACGGAAGATATAAATAATTTGCCAAAGGATGACAATGAGTCTTAAAACATTGGGTCAAAATACTACGGAAGAGTTTTTTGAGACTTTAATTTATATGGCTGCTTATAATGAAGCTGTTGAAATGATTAGAGGATTTACTGGAGACATTGAAAATCCTTATTTAAGAGAAGCAGTAGAAAGTGCAGCAAATGTTGCCGTTTTTGGTGGTATTTTTATGATTATTCAATATGAAGAGAAAATTATTGAAAAAGTTTTTAATTTAGTTAGTGGCAGTATTTCAATTTTAATGAGTTTACCAAAAAAAAGTTTATTAAAATTGAAAAATTTAAGAGGTAGAAAATTTACGATTTTATCGCAAGTGTTGGGAAATATATCTGATAATGGAATTCAAAAATCTCAAATAATAGTTTCGCAATTAAATAATTTTATACAAGGTAGAAATAATCAGTATCAATCAATGAATCTCGTTGATTCAGCGCAGGAAATAAGAAAATCAGTTTATCAGCGTGAAAATATGAGAATGGAACTTGCGTCTAAAATGGCTCAAAGATATAATGAAACGCTTATTTTTAAATTATTAACTTCTTCTTTTTCGGAACAGGATATAACTATTTTGAAAAAAATTTTAGGAACCTATAATCCAGAGGCAATTGATATTGATGATTTGAATAAAATAAGCTCTTTTATGTTTGTTAAAGATGATAGTGGAAAAGTTATCGGTTTATCTGAATCGTTTTTAGAATTAGTAAATGGACTTGGATATATTAACAAATGATTGAAATAAGATATCAAATAGATAATTGTGTTTTTCATAATGACTTTGAAGAAATTGATGATGGTTATTATTATGCAAAATGTGGTAATAATGAGATGTGGTGGGATGGAACTTGCGTTGGACCAGTTATGCCTGTTGAGGAAAGTATTGATTATAATAAGGTTTTTTTAGACAAATTGATTTTTAATGGAATGATTTATGTTGAAGCAGTATTTTTTTTAAGTGTTGTTTGGAGTAATTGGAGTAGTGAAGATGACGGGAAGATTTTATCTGATATGTTTCCTTTATGCAAAATTTTTGAAGAAAGTTTTATTAATGAAATTTTGTTATTAGGTAAATATGACGGTAATAATTTTATTTATGAGAAATGTTTGAATGATGATTGTTGTTTTATTTTTAAAATGTCGCTTATTTCTTTTACAAAAAGATGTTGTGAAGTTGATTTTACTAAAATTAAAAGGATTTTAGGTGGTTGATGTTTTAATTGATATCTGTTTTTTATTGGGTGTTGTTTATGATGAAAATCAATTAAATGTTTTAAGTAATGAGTGTGATAAAGTTGAGTATTTGTTAAATCAAATTTATATATATTTAGGAGGAAATTGATGCCTATGTATAGAATACAATTAAAACAAGGTAGTAGAACTATTGTAAATCATCTTGAAGCTGATACTTGGGAAGATATTCTTAATTTTTATAATAGTGTTTCTACAATGCAAGTTAGCGAGATTCTTGAAGTAAAATATTCGAATGATTCAAAGCCTCCGATTGATGATTTTAATTATAAAAAACTTTTTAAAGCGTTGATTCGTAATGAAGAAAGTCATATTTCAAGACAGATTATTTTGCATAATATTAAAACTACTGTTTCTTTAAAAGATATTTATCAATATATTAAACAATATTTAAAAATAAATGGGAAAAAGGTTGATGGAGTTTTAGTTACTCTTTTTAGAAGTTGAGTTTGGTTTTACTAAGATAGCAAATATTAAAAATACGATACCGATTATTAGGCTTATAATTCCAAAATCATTCATTTTCAGCTCCTTTGTTAATTAACATTATACCACTAATTGTTAATGTTAAAGCACCGAGTAATGCGTATCCGTTTACAATTCCGTTTTTTAAAATTGTCGGTAATATTGCGATTGCAAAAATTATCTTTGATAAATCAAGCCCAAATTTCCCTATTTCTTTTAAAGTATCTTTTTTCATTATACAAACTTTAAAATTTTTTTGCAAATTTCAGTAAGTTTTTTTGGTAGAAAAACCAAGTGTGTGTTATTTCCGTGATATTTCCAGTTTTCGTAATATTTGATTATTTCTTGCGCTTCTTTTGTTTTGATTTTTTGTAATTTTTTAATTTCTATCGGTCCGATTAACATTTTAACCTCCTTCAAATAAGTTTCAATCTCGACCAACGGGAGAGCAGATAATTACCATTAGCCTAAAACATCAACTGCAACCTTTCCCCCTCACAGGGGCGGCTCAAACTCGTCAAATCAAAATTTTAGCCCCCGCAATATGTCAAGTGCCCGCAACTGCGTGGGACTTTGTCCCCGCAGTTGGCGTGTTTTTTGAAAAATTTTTTGATTTACCTTGTTTAATTAATTTTGATAAAAGTTCAAAAAAATTTTCAAAAAATGCGAAGCAGCACTTGATATATGAGGAGGCGTAAATAAAATTTTGATGGTTTGAGCCGCCCGAGGGGGAAAGTAATTTTAGATATTTACCTATTAGAAGAATAACCACTTCCAAAGGAAGTGGCTTATAAGTTTACTTTTACGTATCGCTTTTGATTGGTTTATTGCATTCTCTGTCTAAACTACAAATAAGCAGGTCGTGCTCTGCTTCTATGAGTTTTAATATGTAGTCGAAAAGTTTTTCTGTATGTCCGTTCACGCATTCGACATCTGCATAAAGTATATTATCTTTCAATCCCGCTTGCGCTCCACAGGTAAAACAATAAATTTCGCTTTTTCCGTTTTGCGCGTCATCATATGAATAGTTTTCTTTATTAAATCCATCTTCAATTATTTTTTTAAACTCACTTGTTGTCATTGATTTCCTTTTTGAAAATTTTATTTTTAAGTAATGAAATTACAAAAAATTACAAAAGCGTTTTTCTAACCTCCCGTAATTACGTGGTTTATAAAATCCTTTTTATACTTTTTTAGAATTTTTGATTCATCTTTTACAATTCTATTGCCACAAAAAATCACAAAAAGGAGTTTAAATGGCACTTTTGAGGCAATACTTTAACGGAACAAGAGTCCATTCACTTTCTGTAAATGCTACTGGTGATGATTTAAGTGCATTAGTTGGTCTTATGGATGGAAAAGTGGAACAATGGGAAACTAAATCTACTGGTGGAACAGCTACTGCAATGCCAGAAACGTTTAATACTCAAAGATGGGTATCAAGAAGTGGTAAACAAAGTTGTTCTTTTAGAATTCATCATATTAATCCTGAGAAAGATGAAAATGATGTTGAAGGTTTAATTGTAGGTAAATTTGAAGTTGGTTTCTATGATGGTGCGCCAAAAGCAGATGAAGCATATCCTGTTTATGATAATTTGAATAGATAGTGAAAGGAGTTTGTAATGGCAATTAGTATGATAAGACAAAAACTTGGAACTAAAACTTTTACAAGTTATGTTCCAGCTGGTGATGAAGATGCAAAAGCATTTGCAGATGCAGTCATGCCTGGTGAGTATGAAATTCTTGCTAAGACTGGTGAAAGTGGAAGTGATTCTGTAACTGAATCAAGAAAGTGGACTTTGATGTTGAGGAATGATGAAACGCATGAGAAAACTTATTTAACCTTTTTTGCTCCACTTTCAAAAAGTTCTAAGGACATTAAAGAAGCTTTGACTGGAAAAACTTTTAATGGTGTAAAAGCTGATACTATTGTTGTTTTACATTCAAGAAAGTATCAATTTGCGTCTAACGACAGCAGCGATGATGGAAGCAGCTCGTAAGGTAGCTGAGATGTCGTTATCAATAGAGGCTATCATAACGATAGTCTCTTATTTGATTTTAATTACTGCATATATTGTGAGACTAAGAAGTGAAGTTTTACATTTAAAAGAAACATTTATCCATTTTAACACAAACCACGATGGTTTTCTTGAAGCATTTTCAAAATTAAGAGAGGATTATGCAAGATTGGATACAAAAATTGAAATGCTTTTAAAATCAAAAACTTCTTCTTAACTTTTCTCTCTCTTTTTTACTATAATTCAAATATGAGCGAAATTAAAAAATGGTCTATAAAACAAGTAATCAATGGTGTTGTTTATTTTGAGTTTACTTTTGAAACCACTAAAAAACATTATGACAAATTAGTTTCTCTTTTATATTTTCCTCAAAAATTTAACATCATGGAATATGATACGCTATATTATCTAAACGGTTATTTTAAAATTAAAAATATTGATAAAAACTCGGATTATTATAATGAATATTGTGAGTTTTCCAAATAT
>JAADEE010000229.1 GCA_013153575.1 Chlorobiota bacterium | reverse complement strand
TTTTAAATAATGACCATAAATGCTATTTCATTAAACCAAAAAGCAATGATATTTATATTACAATTCATGTAAAAAAAATTAGTCTTATAAAACTAAATGGTTCGTCTAAAGTTACTTCAAAAATACCATTAATAAACAATTATGAAATTGGCTTAATTGCAAATGCAAAATATAATGAGGCTGACTTAAATGTAAACAGCAAAGTTTTTTATTATTGGAATACACATTTAAATGGTGGTAGAATATTCGTAAAAGGCAGTGTTGAAACACTTAAACTATGGAATGCAAGTTTAGGAAGTGTTGATGCTACAAATTTAAATGCAGAAAATGTTTTAGTAGATAATGACTCGAAAGGAAATTGTAAAGTTAATGTTTCAAATAAATTAGAATGTAAAATAACAGGTACAGGAAATGTTTATTATTACGGAACTCCTAAAACAATAATTTATAATGACAGCCTGTCTATTGGCGGGCAACTAATTTTTGGAGGAGAATATTAAACTCCTATTTTGTTGATACAAACACAATTAAAAAAAGTATAATTATCAACAAATAAGACACTTATAAAAAAACAAAAATAATATTTATATTTGCAAAAAATATTAATTATGAAATGGAAAGGCAGACAAACAAGTAGTAATGTTGAAGACCGTAGAGGTAGAAATATTAGAAGAACTAAAAGAACAGGAGGCTTAAGCGTAGTTGGAATTATTGCAGTAATTGTTATTTCTATGATTACCGGACAAAATCCTATGCAATTACTTCAAACTGTTGGAGGAAGTCCACAGCAAAGTACACAACAATATTCACCAAGCTCAAGTGGTGAAAATGAAGAACTTGCACAATTTACAAAAGTTGTTTTTAAAGACACTGAAGATGTTTGGTCAAAACTATTCAAAGAACAACTTGGTAAAAGATACGTTTTTCCTAAAATGGTAATATTTAATGGACAAACAACAGGTTCTTGTGGAATTGCCGGTACTGCAACAGGTCCTTATTACTGTCCTGCTGACCAAACAATTTATATGGATTTATATTTCCTAAGAGATTTAGGAAGAAAATACGATGCAGTTGGTGACTTTGCAGCTGCATATGTAATTGCTCATGAAGTTGGTCATCACATACAATACCTATTAGGCATCTTGCAAGATGTTCAAAAACAAAGACAATATTTAAGTAAAAAAGAATACAATAAATTATCTGTAAAATTAGAGCTTCAAGCAGATTTCCTTGCTGGAATGTGGGCACATCATGCACAAAAAATGAAAAATATTTTGGATGAAGGTGATATTGAAGAAGCAATTAATGCAGCAGCAGGTGTTGGTGATGACAGATTACAGAAGAAAGCACAAGGTTACGTTGTTCCGGATGCATTTACACACGGAACTTCAGAACAAAGAGCAAGTTGGTTTTTAAAAGGTTTTAAAACAGGAAGCTTTAAATATGCTGATACTTTTAAATAAAAAATTTAAACTTTTCCAAAGTTAAAAACTTTGGAAAAGTTTATTTAATAACATTCAAAATTGCAATTGCCTCATTTACAGATTTTATATCTTGAAAACTCATTGTTAATTTATCATTTCGTTCTTTAAGCGAAGATTTATTTGGGTATTTTTGCATAAAATCAATAATCGCCCCGAAAACATCTGATTTATAATACAAAGATTCTTTATCAGAAACTAAATAACAAACCATTTTTTTATTTCTTAAAAGTATTTTTTCAATACCTAAAGTCATTGCTTTTTCTCTTAAAATTACAGCATTAAAAAGTTCCTTACTTGCTTTTGGCATCTTTCCAAAACGGTCTTTTAATTCTTCTTTAAGAATATCTAACTCACTAATATTCTTAACATTATCCAACCTTCTGTAAATTCGCAATCTTTCCTCTGTATTTTCAATATAACTTTCAGGAAGCCTTAACTCCAAATCAGTATCAATATGGCAATCATTAACAAATTTAAAGTTGGTATCATTAATTTCTGAAGGTGTTTTTTTATTTTTATCAAAAAGTTCTTTAAATTCTTCTTCACGAAGTTCTTGCATTGCTTCATCAAGTATTCTATGATAAGTTTCATAACCGATATCAGAAATAAAGCCACTTTGTTCACCTCCAAGCATATTTCCTGCACCACGTATATCAAGGTCTTGCATAGCAATATTAAAACCACTTCCTAGTTCCGAAAAAGTTTCAATTGCTTTTAGCCTTTGCCTTGCTTCATTTGTTAATGTTGAAAGTGGTGGTGCAAGCAAATAGCAAAATGCTTTTTTGTTTGAACGCCCAACTCTACCCCTAAGTTGATGCAAATCACTTAAACCAAAATTTTGAGCATTATTAATTATTATTGTATTTGCATTTGGAATGTCTAAACCTGATTCTATAATTGTTGTTGCAATTAAAACACCTGTTTCTTCATTTATGAAGTCTGTCATTATGCGTTCCAACTGTTTAGGCTCCATTCTGCCATGCATAACAGCAGTTCTAACATTAGGAATTAATCTGTTTATTAATGCCTCAATTTCATAAATTGTATCAATTCTGTTATGAATGAAAAATACTTGCCCATTACGTCTATACTCATATTCAATTGCTTCTTTTATAACTTCTTTATCAAACCTAAGTAATTCTGTATGAATAGGATGCCTGTTTGGTGGTGGTGTATTTATAATTGATAAATCACGTGCTCCCATTAATGAAAATTGCAATGTCCTTGGAATTGGAGTTGCGGTTAAAGTTAAAGTATCAACATTTACTTTTATCGACTTTAATTTTTCCTTTACAGAAACTCCAAACTTTTGTTCTTCATCAATAATCATTAAACCTAAATCTTTGAACTTAACATCTTTACTAACAATTCTATGTGTTCCTATTATAATGTCAATTTCTCCGCTAGCAAGTTTTTGAAGTATTTCAGTTTGTTGCTTTTTAGTTTTTAAACGACTTATAAAATCAATATTACATGGTAAATCTTTAAGTCTTTTTACAAAAGTTTTATAATGTTGCAAGGTTAAAACTGTTGTAGGAACTAAAACTGCAACTTGTTTATTATCAGCAACTGCCTTAAATGCTGCACGTATTGCAATTTCGGTTTTTCCGAAACCAACATCACCACAAACCAACCTATCCATTGGCACATTACTTTCCATATCGGCTTTTACTGCGTCGGTTGCTTTACGTTGGTCGGGCGTATCTTCATAAATAAACGAAGTTTCAAGAGCATGTTGCAAATATGTATCATGCGAAAATGCAAAACCTTTTTCTTGCCTTCGCTTTGCGTAAAGTGCAATAAGCTTTCGAGCAATATCTTTAACTCGGCTTTTAGTTTTCTTCTTAACTTTTTGCCAAACAGGCGAACCTAATTTATGAACTTTCGGATGTGTTCCTTCCTTACCCTTATATTTTGAAATTTTATGAAGATTATGAATATTTACAAGCAAAATATCATTATCCTTATAAACCAAACGGATTGCTTCTTGCTTATTTCCGTTATTATCAATAGTTTGTAAACCTCCAAAACGCCCTATTCCGTGGTCGGAATGAACTACAAAATCACCGGCTTGCAAACTTGTTAATTCTTTTAAAGTTAATGCTTCTTTATTTTTATGATAAACTGCACTTCGTAAAATAAACTTATGATAACGTCCATAAATTTGATGCTCTGTAAAACAACTTATCTTTAAATCTTTATCTGTGAAACCTTCATGCAAAATTCCTTTCGCAACTTCAAAACTATCTTTAAGAAGTTCCTTTGCATTTGGAATTTTTGCTTCCTCAATTATTTCATCAGATTGCAAAATCTCATATAAACGCTCAACTTGTGCCTCATTGTTCGATACAATAAATGACTTTATGCCTTGTTGCTTATTTTCAATTAATTGTTTTATTAAAATATTAAATTTCTTATTAATTGTAACTTGCAAATTTATATTGAAAGCTATGCTTTTTTCAGCTTTAAAATATGACCTGTTAGAAAATTCAATTGTTTTAAATTTCTGAAATAAATCAAAAGTTTCATTAAAGTTTATTAAATTTTGAAGATTTTGTCCTTCTGTTACAACTTTAATTTTTTCAAACAACCATGAAAAATCATCGCACCAAACATTTGTTTTTGAGCTTATGAATTTAAAAAATGAAATTTTATTTTGTGCAATAGATTGAATATCAGAAACTATTGAAACTTCATCAAATTTTGCTTTTGAAAGTTGTGAAACAGTATCAAAAGTTCTTATGCTTTCAATTTCTTCATCAAAAAAATCTAATCTGTAAGGATAATCATTTGAATATGAAAAAATATCAACAATGCTACCACGTATTGCAAATTGCCCGGGCTCGTAAACAAAATCAACTAGCTCAAAACCATATTCAATTAGCATTTCTTTTATAAAACTAATTGGAACTTCTTCGCCAACTTTAAGCTCTAATGTATTATCATCAAGCTCATTACGGCTTGTAACTTTTTCGAGCAAAGCCTCAGGATAAGTTACAACAATATACGACCTACTTTTTTGAATAGTGTTAAGAACTTCGGTTCGCATAATTACGCTACCATCGTCAAGTTTACCGGATTTGCTTTTTATTGCCGACCTTTTGTAAGAAGATGGGAAAAATAATATTTCTTTTTTTACAAAAAGTTCTTTTAAATCATTTTGAAAATATGCTGCTTTTTCCTTATCGGAAAGAATTATTAAATGATGTTTTTTATTTGTTTTAATAAATTCTGAAACAAACATTGCCGAAGCAGAACCTGCAAGTCCTTTTAAATGAATATCTTTTACAGAAATGTCATTAAATTGAT
>JAADEE010000280.1 GCA_013153575.1 Chlorobiota bacterium | reverse complement strand
TTGGTCATTTGAATTTATTATAGCAATACCTTTATTTTTTATTTTGTTTAAAAGTTTACTTCTGTTTTTAATAAATAAAGTGTTGTTGATTTTGTTATATTTCATTATTTAGAATTGTTATGAATAAGAAAACAATGTTTTTGAACATAATTAAAAGATAATAATATCCTTAATTTTGTCGATATCACAAAAGTATTTAAATTAATTTATAAATTATTATTCTATGAGCAATTTTATTTCGTCTTCCATAGGGAAGAAATTAATTTTAAGCTTGTCAGGACTGTTTTTAATAACTTTCTTATTAATTCATTTAATTGCAAACTTGTTTTTGCTTGGAGGTTCTGATGCTTTTAACACAGCAGTACATTTTATGGATACAAATCCTGTAATTCAAATTATGCAACCTATACTTGCACTTGGTTTTGTTGTTCACATTTTATATGGTGTTATTATTCAACTTCAAAATTGGAAAGCAACACCTGTAAATTATAAAACAGTAAACCAAAAAGAAAGTAGCAAATGGTCTGCAAGAAATATGATTTGGTTAGGTCTTTTTGTGTTAGCATTTTTATTAATTCATTTAGGAAATTATTTCTATGTTATGAAATTTGCTCCACATGATATGGGTTCTACATTAGTAGATGGTGTTGAAATGCATGATGCTTATTCATTAGTTACCGGATTGTTTACAAATCCTTCTTTTGGTGTGATTTATTCAATAATTTATATAATTGGTTTTGTTGCATTGGGTTTACATTTAAACCATGCATTTTGGTCGGCATTTCAAACAATTGGTTGGAGTAATGACGTATGGAGGAAACGTTTAAGCACAATTGGAACATTATATGCAATTTTAATTGCTGTAGGTTTTTCAATTATACCTCTTTATTTCCTATTTATTAAATAATTTTATTCATTAAGAATATTAAATTATCATAATTATGACAAAATTAAATTCAAAAATTCCGGAAGGAAAACTCAAAGATAAATGGAGCAATTATAAGGCTCATCAAAATTTAGTAAATCCTGCCAACAAACGTAAAATTGATATTATTGTTGTTGGAACAGGACTAGCAGGAGGTGCTGCTGCTGCAAGTTTAGCAGAACTTGGTTTTAAAGTTAAAAATTTCTGTTATCAAGATAGCCCAAGACGAGCACACAGTATTGCTGCACAAGGAGGTATAAATGCCGCAAAAAACTATCCAAATGATGGAGATACAGTTTATAGACTTTTTTACGATACAATTAAAGGTGGTGATTATCGTTCTCGTGAAGCAAATGTTTATCGTTTAGCAGAAGTTAGTAATTCAATTATAGATCAAGGTGTTGCACAAGGCATTCCATTTGCTCGTGAATATGGAGGTCTTTTGGCTAACCGCTCTTTTGGAGGAGCATTAGTATCTAGAACGTTTTATGCAAGAGGTCAAACCGGACAACAATTATTGCTTGGTGCATATAGTGCATTAAGTCGTCAAATAGGTTTAGGTAATGTTACAATGTATAGCAGAACTGAACTTATGGATATTGTAATTGTTGATGGAAAAGCAAGAGGAATTGTTACAAGAAACTTAATTACAGGAAAAATTGAAAGTCATTTCGGACATGCAGTTGTTCTTGCAACAGGAGGTTATGGTAATACATTCTTTTTATCAACAAATGCAATGGGTTCTAATGGTAGTGCAGCATGGAAAGCATATAAAAAAGGAGCATTTTTTGCAAATCCTTCATTTGTTCAAATTCACCCAACAGCAATTCCTCAACATGGAGAATTTCAATCTAAACTAACACTTATGAGTGAAAGTTTAAGAAATGATGGAAGAATTTGGGTGCCTAAAAAACTTGAAGATGCAAAAGCAATTCGTGAAGGAAAATTAAAACCTGAAGATTTACCTGACGAAGATAGAGATTTTTATTTAGAAAGACGTTATCCTGCATTTGGTAACCTTGTACCTCGTGATGTTGCTGCAAGAGCTGCAAAAGAAAGAACAGACAAAGGTTATGGTATTGAAAATAATCCTACAAAAGAAGGTGTTTTCTTAGATTTTAAATATGCAATTGAGCGTTTAGGAAAAGATGCAATAGAAGAAAAATATGGTAACTTATTCCAAATGTATGAGAAAATTACAGCAGATGATCCATATAAAACTCCTATGAAAATTTTCCCTGCAATTCACTATACAATGGGAGGTATTTGGGTTGATTATGAGCTTCAAACAACAGTTCCAGGTTTATTCGTAGCAGGAGAAGCAAACTTTTCAGACCATGGTGCAAACAGGCTTGGTGCATCAGCACTTATGCAAGGTTTGGCTGATGGTTATTTTGTTCTTCCATATACAATTCAAAACTATTTAGCTTATGAAATTGGTACTGAAAGAATGAATCCTGCTGAACATGAAGAATTTAAAAAAGCAGAAAAAGACGTTGAGGCATTAATTGATAAATTAATGAGCATTAAAGGAACAAAATCTGTTGATTATTTCCATAAAAAACTTGGAAAAGTAATGTGGAATAATGTTGGAATGGAACGTAACGAAAAAGGTCTTAAAGAAGCTATTGAGAAAATTCAAGAAATAAAAAAAGAGTTTTGGTCTGATTTAAAAATACCGGGTGAGAAAAACTCTCTTAATGTTGAGCTTGAAAAAGCAAATAGGGTAGCAGATTTTATTGAAATCGGTGAACTTATGGCACGCGATGCTTTAAATAGAGATGAATCTTGCGGTGGACACTTCCGTTCAGAACATATAACTGAAGATGGTGAAGCAAAACGTAATGATAAAGATTTTATGTATGTAGCTGCATGGGAATATAAAGGTGAAAATGAAGAACCTGTTCTTCATAAAGAACCACTTTCTTATGAAGAAATTGAGGTTAAAACTCGTAACTATAAAACAGCATAAATCAAAGTAAATTAGATTTGCTAAATTTTTAAATTTAGCAAATCTTAAAATCTTTAAAATAGAAAATTATGTCAGCAAAAACAATAAATATAAAATTAAAAGTTTGGCGTCAGAAAGATGCTAATTCAAAAGGTGGTTTTGAAGACTATCAACTTGAAAATATTTCAACAGCAAGTTCATTTCTTGAAATGATGGATGTTCTAAATGAAAAACTTGTTAATGAAAATAAAGAACCTGTTGCATTTGACCACGATTGTCGTGAAGGAATTTGTGGAATGTGCAGTATGTTTATAAATGGACGTGCTCATGGACCAGATACTCTTGTTACAACTTGTCAGTTGCACATGAGAACATTTAAAGATGGAGAGACTATCGTTATTGAGCCTTGGCGTACAGGAGGTTTTCCTGTAATTAAAGACCTAATGGTTGATAGAACTGCTTATGAAAAAATTATGCAAGCAGGAGGTTTTGTTTCTGTAAATACAGGAGGTGTGCCGGATGCAAATGCAATACCTATTCCAAAACATGATGCTGATGAGGCTATGGATGCTGCATCTTGCATAGGATGTGGTGCTTGTGTTGCAACCTGTAAAAATTCATCTGCAATGTTATTTGTAGCAGCAAAAGTTTCACAACTTGCTTTGTTGCCACAAGGTAGAGTTGAAGCAAGTAAAAGAGCAAAAAATATGGTTGCTGTTATGGATGAATTAGGTTTTGGTAATTGCTCAAATACCGGAGCTTGCGAAATGGAATGTCCAAAAGGAATCTCGCTTGCACATATTGCAAGATTGAATAGAGAATTTTTAAGCGCGAATATTAAAGGTTAAATTTAAAATATTTTAATATATTTGAAGCAGTTCTTAACGAGCTGCTTTTTTAATTTAAACCAAATGAAAAACTTACTTTTTATACTTACTTTTCTTGTTTTACTGTCTTCATGTTCTGATGTTTATCGTGAATTTAAGAAATTTGATGATTTAAAATGGGATAAGAATGATGTTAAAACTTTTGAGGTTAACATTAATAAAGATGGTGAATATGATTTGTTTTTTGCTTTAAGGCATTATACGGGTTACCCTTTTACAACTTTAAAAATAGAAGTTACGCAAATTGCTCCGAACGGAAGAGCAAGTTCTAAAAAAATTGAAATTCCTGTTGCTGATGAAAACGGAAAATATATTGGAGATGTTTCAGGAGAACTTTGGGATGTGGAAAATAAGATAGCAGAAAAAGTTTTCTTGGAAAAAGGAAAATATACTTTTAAAATAGCACATTATATGAACTCTAACCCTGTAATTCTTGTTGTTGATATTGGATTAATTATTAGAATTAGTAATTAATTTTTGAAGTTTTTACTTATGTAATATTATCTTTAAATATACTTAAAACAAAAAATAAAACTAATTTTGCAAAAAAATGCTTTAGAAATTGAATGTATCAGCATATATAGCAAAAAGAATTACTTTTTCTTCTAATAATAAAAAGAAATTATCAAATTCAGTACTTCGTATTGCAATTAGTGTAGTTGCATTAGGAATGGCTGTTATGTTAATTACAGTTTCTACTGTTACAGGGTTTAAAAATGAAATTTATAGAAAACTTGTTGGATTTCAGGCTCATATTACAATAAAAAATAGAGACATAAATGACACATTTGAGGCAGAACCTGTTTCAAAAAAACAAGTATTTTATCCAAACATAATTTCTATTGACGGAATTTCACACATTCAAATTTTTGCAGTAAAACTTGGTATTATAAAAACCAAAACAGAAGTTTTAGGAACCGTTTTAAAAGGAGTAGGAACAGATTATGATTGGACATTCTTAAAAGAACATCTTATTGAAGGAAAAGTTCCAGATGTAAAAGCTAAAAAAAAAACAAATGAAATTTTAATTTCTAAAA
>JAADEE010000184.1 GCA_013153575.1 Chlorobiota bacterium | reverse complement strand
TGGAATGTCGATAAAAACTTAATAGACTACGCAAACTTATTATTTAAAAAATATCATGGCTACGGAATTGACAATACAGGCGAAGAAGTCTTTTATTTTAATGAAAAGATGTTAATTCCGTACAAAAGTTTTGTCTTCTTAAAAAACATTCCATCTGCAAATTTAAAGTTAGATAATTCATATTCTTATGTTTTTAATTTAACAATTGATAGCCTAACAACCGGAAACATCTTTGTATTAAAAAATGACAGTATAAACAAATTAACTTGCAATGTTAAAAACCAAATGTTAATTATAAAAACATCTAATGAAGATAGTATTTGGGCAAAACTTCCTACAAAAAAAGAAAATACAATAGCATTTTTACAAGATGTGAAAAATAAAAGTACAACTACTATAAAACTCATTTTAAACGACAATAATGTTTCATCAAAAGAAATAAAAACCGATAGTGATTTAGTTAAATTCTCAATAAATCCAAACTTTAATGGAAATATTGATAAAATAAGAATTTATGATTTTATTTTAGATGAAAAACAGCTAAACAAAATAAAAAATGATACTACAAATTCTGAAATCTTAAAAATAGGAAATAAAGAATTTAAAACTTTATATTTGTGGCAAAAGAAATAACAAATTACTTTTTTAATAATGATAAAATACTTTTTAAAAAAACTTAATAAAAGAAGTGAAGAAGATCTTCGCTTGCATTATGAAGTTGAAAAAAGTATTGCAGAAAAGCTAAAAAAAGCAACTAAAAATGAACGGAAAGTAATTTATAGAACAATGTATGATGAATTGTTTGAAAAAATCCCAAATCATTCAAGACTTCAAAGAAGAGCATCTTCATCAAAAACAAAAAAAACAAACAATTACAATATTAAATTCTTAAAAAAACATTTAAACGGTATTAAATCATTCTGTGAATTTGCTCCCGGAGATGGAAAATTATCCATTAAAATTTCAGAATTTGTTGAAAAAGTTTACAGCATTGATATTTCAAATCAATTGTTAAAAGATGAACTTATTCCTGAAAATATGGAGCTAATTATTTATGATGGTTATAATTTAAATATAAAAAAAGAAACAATTGACCTTGTTTTTAGTAACCAATTAATTGAGCATTTTCATCCTGATGAAACAGAAACACATTTTAAAATTGTTTATGACATCTTAAAACCAAAAGGTTCATACATTTTTAAAACTCCACATAATTTTTCAGGTCCTTGGGATATTTCAAGATACTTTTCAAACACACCGCAAGGTTTTCATTTAAAAGAATGGACATATTTTGAACTTATAAAATTAATGAAAAGTGTTGGGTTTAAAAATTTCAAAACATATTATTATGCAAAATACTTTTTTTTCAGACTTCCTGTTTTTTACTTTATCTTTTTTGAAAAGATATTTTCTGTAATTCCAAAAAGCTTAAGAAGAATTATTTCTTTCCCTTTTTTACCACATATTGCAATTAAAACAGACAAATAATGATACAAAAAAATAAAATAAAAGTCTGTTTTGTTTTGCAAGGAGCATATCCTCATTTTAACCCTAAAATAAATAAAATTGCAGGAGGTGCAGAATTACAAATGTTTCTTCTTGCAACAAAACTTGCAGAAAATAAAAACTTTGAAATAAGTTTTATTGTTGGAGATTACAAGCAAAAAGAAATTGAAACAATTAAAAATGTAAAACTCATAAAAAGTTTTAATGCAAAACGTAATCATAAATTTATTAAGATTTTTCAGGCTTTTAAATTTCTTAAAATTATAAAAAAAGAAAAGCCCGATGTAATTATATCTACAACAAATAACACATTAGTTTTTTTAAGCAGTATTTATTCAAAATTTGCAAATGTTAAGCACATACACAGAATTGCACATAATAACGATACATCTTATGAAAGAATAAAAGAGTTTGGTTTTTTAGGAAAATTATATTTAATTGGAATGAAAAAAGCAAATATTATTCTTGCTCAAAATGAAGAACAGCAAAAAAATCTTATAAGCAACTTCAATAAAAAATCTATTTTATTAAAAAATGTTTTTCCTATAAAAAATCAAGAAACAAATAATAAAAAACACATTTTGTGGGTTGGACGTTTTCAAAATTGGAAAAACCCCAATTTATTTATTGAATTAGCATTAAAAATAAAAGATGAACAATTTATAATGGTTTGTCCTTATAGTAAAAAAGATGAAAAAGAATGGCTTAAGATGAAATCTGCAACTAACAATATTTCAAACATAAACATTATTAAAGAAGTTCCTTTTAATAAAATTCAGAACTTGTTTAATGAAGCAAAATTATTTGTAAATACGAGCAAACAAGAAGGTTTTCCAAATACATTTTTGCAATCTGCACAAGCAAAAACACCTATCGTTTCTTTAAATGTAAATCCTGACAATTTTATAAATACATACAATTGTGGTATTTTTTGCAATAATAATTTTGAGAAACTTATTAAAGAAACTAAACTTTTGTTAAAAGATGAAGACCTATTAAAAACAAAAGGAAATAATGCTTTTAAATATTTAGATAAAAACCATAATATTGAAAAAATATCAAAACAACTTGAAAATATTATAAAAACACTTTAAAATTCAAGATGTCTTTTTTTCTTATTTTCATAAATATCGTTAATGGTAACTAAAATTCCGGTTTCTTCAACATCCCCAAAATGTGTATTTATTGAAGTCCCGAAACATTTCATTGTTTCAGAAAGTCCCATGTAAGCATTAATCAAAGGAGGAACATTTTCACCTCTTGCACGAACTTCTTTTGATAATATTTTTTTATTTTCATTATAATTGTCAGAAGGAAAAAACTTTTTAAGTTCACTTTCTTCATGAAAATAAGGTAGTGGCTTTATAGGGTAAACAAGGTGTTCCTTATCCTCAAAATGATGATTCATAAAATAAAGAATTAAATCTCTGGCAAATTTATCAAAGTTTGTGTACATTGTAACTTTTCCAAAAAAATATTTTATGTTCGGACTTCCCTTAATAAGAGCACCTAAACCGTCCCATAAATTATCTAATGCATACAATGTTTTTCTTCCTGATTCTTTTGCACGAACAAACGACCTACCTAATTCAATTGTATAAGGCATATACTCCTTAATAAATTTATCAGAAAACTTTAAAAGACCTTGTGTTGCAAGTTTCATACTTTCTCTATCTTCTGCTGATAATTCTCCAAGGTCAATAAACCTATAACCTCCGGTTATTTCTTTTTCTTCTTTATCCCAAACAATTAATTGTTTATAAGGAATTTCTGCTGTATCATAAGAATCAATATCTGCCTCTTTTCCTGTTCCTCCACCGGCATTTCTGAAAGCTAATTCTCGTAAACGCCCAATTTCAAGCATAACATTTGGAGAATCATGTGCCGTACAAATATATATTTCATTATCTCCAAAATTTGTTTTCCTCATAAATTTATCAGGAGTTAATTCTGAAACTAATTTATCTTTATTTATTGCCGGTATTATTTCTTTCATAAAAAACACTTAAAAAATCTTTCACATATTAACTGAAAGAAAGATTAAAGTACAAATTTAAATAAATATTTTAAAAACAAAACCCTATATTTTTATTAAATTCTTAATTAAAGTTAAATGCATAAAAAAACAAAACACAAATAACAATAATTGTATTTTGTTGATATGCTTTAAAATACAAACTTTATTTTTTATTTCTAGAAGAACGTTTTTTCTTATAATATCTTCGTTTTTTGAAAGGCTTTTTCTTTTTAACTTCCCATTTGGGTGCTTTACCGATATTTTCGGGTGGTGATAATTTGGGAACTTCAATTTCAATAAGTTGTTCAATTTTATGAAACTTATACATATCCTTTGGCGAAACCAATGTTATTGCCTCTCCTTTTGTATCAACTCTTGCAGTCCTTCCAACTCTATGAACATAATCTTCGGCATCTTGCGGAACATCAAAATTAACAACAAGATTTATTTCTTTAATGTCAATTCCACGGCTCATTACATCTGTTGCAACCAAAATTCTTATTCTTTTAGAACGAAAACCATTTAAAACATCTTCCCTCTCCGATTGCTCCAAGTTTGATGAAATTCCTTTTGCTTTAAAACCTGCTTTTTTTAGTGAATGAACAATATCTGAAACTTTTGCCTTTGTAGAACTGAAAATTATTATGCTGTCATAATCTTTTCTTTCAGAAATAATATGAGTAAGAAGTTGTTCTTTTTGGTCGTCATAAACAAGAAAAACTTTTTGGTCAACTCCTTCGGCAGGTTTTGAAACTGAAAGAGAAATTTCCTTTGGTTTAAAAAGAATTTTTCTTGCCAACTGTTTAATACCATTTGGCATAGTTGCACTAAACATAAGTGTTTGATGTTTCTTTGGAAGATATGAAATTATTGCCTGAATATCATCCAAAAAGCCCATATCTAACATTCTGTCTGCTTCATCTAAAACTAAGTGTTTAATGGTTTTTGTATTTATATATCCTAACTTTAAAAGCGAAATTAACCTTCCGGGTGTTGCAACAATAATATCAACTCCGTTTCTTAATGCTATTTTTTGTTTGTCCCATTCCTTACCATCACCACCACCATATACAGCTATTGAACTTGCAGAAACAAAGTATGAAAAACCTTGAATTTGCTCATCTATTTGCATAGCAAGTTCCCTTGTTGGAACAATTATTAAGGTGTCGGTTCCTGTGTTTGTTTTATTTGTAAGTTTATTCAAAATAGGAAGAACAAATGCAGCTGTTTTTCCTGTTCCTGTTTGTGCACAAGCAATTATATCTTCATTTTTCAGAAT
>JAADEE010000109.1 GCA_013153575.1 Chlorobiota bacterium | reverse complement strand
GATGAGTTTTTTTGAAAAATTATTGATGAGTTTTTTTATGTTTTCAATTGAAGTGAAAATTTGATCTAACCTGAGTCCTATTTGTTTAAAACCGGAATATTTTGGGTTGTATTTTTCATAATTAAGTTTGAATATAAATTCTTTTTTCGGATGAATGGCTTCAACAAAAGTAGGTATGCCATCATGTCCGGTATTAAGAAAAAAACGTCTTAATTCATAAATGTCTGTTGAGCCGTCCGGAATTATATTACTGTCTGTAAATTTCAAATTATTCCAAAGTTTAAAACTGCCGCTATAGCCGAAAATTTTCTTTTCAAATCCTTTATTATAACTTTTAGACATCTCCCTGTTAATCTTTTTCTTTCTATTGTAATCAACTGTGGTGTTTTTTTTAGGCAAAATATTATCAATTTCTTTAAGCCACTCTATCAATAATTTTTTACCGTAAAAATCGGTTAAAAAATCATATAAATAGGCAGTTTTAACAGCTCCTTTGATGGTGCTTCCCGGAACAAAAATTCTTTCGTTTGAATTGATAAATTCTTTAATAAACTCAGGATCTTCATTAGTTACATAATCGGTGTTTTTAATAACAATTCGAGATTCATCATTTATTTTTTCTTCTTTTAACAGGTTTGAAAAGGGTGATAAAAAGTTTCCTGTACCAATATGTAAAGGAGTGATTGACTCAGCGGTTATTTTATATCTCATAATTTTCAAAATTTTCATTGATGGGTATTAAAAATGCTTTTCCATTGCGCAAATATGGAATGCCATTCCAATTATCCGGAGCGATATCAACCAAAATACCGTTTACTCCGTTTTTTGTGATACTTCCTTCAGTGAGCATGCGAACTACTTTTAATCTTTTGTTTCCGTTTGAACCAATGATTCTCCCACCTCTTAAAATGCTTTGTCCTAACAGGATTTTCTCTAACTCGTTTTTCGTTGGATTAATCAAAGATAAAGACATGGAAGTTTTCTTACTGGGATTGTCAAGTCTAAATTCAATATCACTAATTTCATAATCGTGCAATTGCCCGATTGTACTTTTTTCTGCACCAATGCCATTACTGGTTAATATTTCAATTGTAGAAATGAATTTGTTGAAATATTTTTCTTCAAAATCATTATTAAAATCAAAAATAAAGTAAAATCCAATATCTATATTTTTGTCAATCAGTGAATTGTCTGCAATTTCTATAACGTCTAGCTGATATAAATCGTCTCCTTGTTCTTCTTTACTGACAAAAACTTTTTGATCGATTATCCGGTTAAAAATTTTAACTTTTTCTGCATTTTTCACGGGCATTTCAGACTGATGTACTGCAAATATATTTTGCAGAATTATGATGTCATCATTTAATAATTCATTCGCATCCTTTATTTTTTCGTACAAATACTTTGAAATATATTTAATTTTCTTAAAATCCTTATAGTTATCAACATCCGTAAAATTAAAAATTAAGGGTTTGGGCAAGAAAAATATTTTTTGATTATTATACTCCAAAAAGAAAAATAATGAACTGATTTTAAGATTTTCATTTCTGAATTGTTCAACAAAATCATTCGTGTCATTAAATATGGAATTGTATGTGATTATTAAAGCAGAAAACAAAGAGTCCGAATGAAAAATATCATCCGTGTTTTGCAATCCGGTGTTGGCATCCGGAGTGAATTTTCCAAAATGGAATCTATTCCCCGGTTGCAATTTAAAACTGATTACTTTCATAATAACTATGAATTAAAAATTTGTAGGTATTTGTTTATGTCATCAACGGAGATGGAATGAATGCCTTGTTTTGAAATGTTTTTTCCTGATATTTCATTGATAACAAAATTTACTTCTCCATATCCACGAGAACCGTTTCCACCGAGATAATCCATATTTAATAATGTAATGGCTTCAGATAGTTTTTTTAATAAAAGTTCTGTATCATCACCTTTTAAAACATTTAATACAATATTTACATTGAATTTGGCAAAAGCAGGTACCCGCTCCATTTGTCTAGGGTGTTCAGCTGATCCTTTGAGTCTGTTTATTGCATTTTCTGTCTTAATTTCACTGTATTCTAAATCTAATTTTCTATCTTTTTTGTCTCCGAAAGTTTGATTAAAATGATCCAAATTCAAATGGGCATCTCTTATCAAAAAGCGGGTGGTAAACCTATCTGAAACAGTTCCGCCAAACATCTTTTTTAACAAATCAGAATCCTTTATAACACTAGAAGAGCCTTCGACTTTTGCCAACAAAGAACGTAATTTCCCTTTTAATGAACTCCCGGGTATTAAGGGTACACTATTACCTGTTTTAACAATGTCGTTATCAACACCACCAATTTCTATTGATGATGAATTGCCTCCGATGTGTATTCCTGTTAATATTTGGATTTCTCCTTTAAGGAATATCTTTTTTACTAATGTTTCTTTTTTATTATTATCATTCATTTTTATAAATGTTTTAATTAGTTAATTTTTTATTAATTATCCCCAAAATGGAATTTATGAAAAGCTACAATGCTTTCCATTATATATATTAAACCTTTAATTTGCTTATCTTGATTAATTCTATCGATTAGTTCCACGATTAATTCTGCAATAAATTTTCCGGATTTACCTTTTTGACGTGAACCTATATACTTCAATTTTGGAATTATGGCGTATAACTCTTTCATATTGTCAGCATTTCTCAAAAGTGTATAAATAGTTCTTACTTGATGAGTTTTAACAGCGTTATTTCCGTCACGTTTCATTAAACCTACAACTTTGTCTAATTCATTAATTGCATTTTTAATGTTTTCTGCTTTTTCGTTTTCAATATCTAACAAGACACTTACGGTATTTAAATAATTTGTTACTTTTTCGTCAAAATATTTGTTTTCTTGACTCTTATTTTGTTGATGATTTTTTTTCATAAACTATATTTTTTTAGTTAATAATTCAGTCCATTTTGAAGCTACCGGTAAGGGGAGCCCACTTTTGTTATCGTCTGTAAACGAATTCCAAACATGTTTTTTATAAATACCTCCACTGTTAAAAAATTTTGAATAAAAACTTTTAGCAGAGAAATATGTTTCTTTTTTTATGTCTCTAAAAATGTACTTAAACAACCACAATGCTCTAGGATTGAAAGGTTTATTATGTAGATTCCATTCTTTTTTATCTTTACTTTCAAATAGTTCTTGAAGTTTATGTAAAAATGCTCTTTCTTCGCCATACCTGGCTATCATGTCATAAAAAATATTTTTTAACTCAATAATTTCATCAAATTTGTTCCAATCAAAAACATGATTCAATAATGAAATCTTATTTTTCATGTACTTTCCGGTGGCATCTAAGTTATTACTAGTTATTTTTTTTGCAATATACAATTCGTCTTCTGCCAATTCGGCCATTTTTAAAATAGGGAAGTGATCATCGATTAGAATAATTGAAGCGGAAAAAGTTATAGGTTGACTTAGTTGTTTTAATTTCTGTCTTATTTTACTTGATTCAAAATCAGCAAAGCGCTTTCTTAACAATATGGCAAATTCTAAAATGGCATCCCAAGCACCAATAATAAAACTGTCATCACCACCGGCAAAAACCACGTATAAATTTTCTTTGAAATTGACTTTGTGTTCATCCAAAATATATTCTTTGTATGGGATGGTTTCACCGTTATTAAAAAAATCTTTGGTTTCAAAATACTTTTTTTTGGATTCATTTAATTGGTGCTTTTTATACGAAAAATTTTCATTATTAATTATATCAAAAAATTTATCGGTAAAAAATTCAGATATTTTTTTTGAAAGGAAAATGTTTTCATTTTCATTGTTTATTTGTTGAAAAAGAGTTCCTAAGTTATCAATATCCAGTTTTAAAGCAGCAATTTTGGCTGTTCCTGTTCTGGCTCTGGCAAATTCTGCTAAATCTTCAAATTCGATGGTACTGCCGGTTTTTATGTTAAATTTTTCTTCTTTATTGATATATTTATGGTGTTTTCGGATTAAATCATTACTCCATACAGGAACATTTGAAAAAATTTTCAGTGCATTAGCCGGTTGTGAAGCATAAAGTTTAAGTTCATAACCAAACAGTGTTATTTTATCGGGTTTAATCACGTTGGGGAAAGTAAGATTGACATTATCCGTTTTTTGAATGGTATAGGAGTTTGATTTAACTAAATTTTGTGAAAATGCGATAAATTTTTCTTGAGATTTGTGGTCGTTTTTTTCAAAAGTTTTGAATAAAAACTCTGTTTGTTGATATTTTGAGAGCTTTTCAAAATTAACTTTTCTATTTAGTTTACCAATTTTTTCTCCGTAATTTTCGGAATCATAACTTATGTAGGATAAATTTACTGATAAATTAATGTTGTAAAATTGTTTCAAAAAGTATTTTTGTATTTCATCAAAAGTTTTTTTATCCCATTTGTCAGCAGGTATTTTTAGATAAAAATTACCTCCACCGTTATAAATTCTAAAACTGGTATCTATTTCAAATTGTTCGATTATATATTTTTCCGCCAGCAATCCAACTGCATCAATAAAAAATGATCTAGCCCTAAGTGATTTTGCTGCTCCTTTAGATTGAACATTAAAAATAAAATCTTGAATACCGGAAATATCTCCTTTAATTATTATATCCATAATACGTATTTTTGAACTTTGTAAAATTAATTGAATTTATTTTTATTTAATATTGTTTATTTTAAAAGTTATTAACAAAGTTTTTAATATTTATTGTTAATTTTAAATTAAATGCACTGAACTTATTTTGCCATAACCAAGACTGGCAAACTGTCCTAAACCTATAAAACTGGGAAAATTA